>NZ_JBJGZY010000051.1:0-26729 GCF_054050755.1 Modestobacter sp. SYSU DS0511 | reverse complement strand
CCCCCCGCCCCCCCCCCCCCCCCCCCCCCCCCCCCCCCCCCCCCCCCCCCCCCCCCCCCCCCCCCCCCCCCCCCCCCCCCCCCCCCCCCCCCCCCCCCCCCCCCCCCCCCCCCCCCCCCCCCCCCCCGTCGCGGAGCCCCCGGGTCAGCCGGGGACGGCGGCCCGGGGGTCGCGTCGCCAGCGGCGCTCGGCCGCCTCGGCCAGCAGCAGGAACGCCTGGGCCTCGGGGGAGTGCCCCGGGCGGTCGAAGTGCGGCGCGGCGCTGGCCCCGGCCACCCGGCCCAGCGGGTCCAGCCGGGCCACCACCGCGGCCAGGAGCTCGCTGCCCGGGCCGGCGCAGCCGGCCGGGAGCCAGCCCTCGGCCGCCCCGGTGAGCGCGGCCCAGGCGAACATCGCCGCCACGGTGGGGTCGGATCGGCTGGCCGGGTCGTCGAGCACGTCGCCGAGCAGGCCGTCGGGACGGCGCAGCGGCAGGACGGCGTCGAGCAGGGCGCGCACCTCCGCGGCCACCTCGGCCCCGCGCCGCCCGGGGAGCCAGCGCACCGCGCGGGCCAGGCCGGCCACGACCCAGCCGTTGCCGGTGCCCCAGGCCCGGGGGTCGGCGAGGGCCCCGGTGTCCTCGTCCCAGCGGGCGGACCAGAGCCCGGTGCCCGGGTCGCGCAGCCGGGACCGGTGACCCTCGAGCTGGTCCAGCGCCGCGACCGCGGCGCCGGTGGCGGCGAGGAAGGGCACCACCATGTAGACGGTGTCGGCCCACACCTGCCGGCCCTCGACCAGGTGGAACAGCGTGCCGTCGCCGGCCCGGGGTGCCCCGCTGAGCAGCCAGTCGCGCTGCCGGGCGGCGGCCGCGGCCAGGACGTCGTCGCCCGTGCGGCCGGCGACGAGGTCGACGAACTCCGCCACCGCCCCGCTGTTCACCGAGCAGAGCGGGTCGAGCTCGGCCAGCCGCCCGTCGGGCCGCTGCCGGGCCACCGCGTCGTCGACCAGCACGCGGAGCGCGGCCGCCGTGCCCGACACGTCGAGCACGGCGGCCGTGAGCCCCTGGTCCCAGCTGTGCCGCTGGGTGACCAGCAGCGCGGACAGGACCTGCGCGTGGACCTCGTCGTCCAGCACGGCTGCTCCCTAGAACGAGATCTCGGTGCCGTCCTTGAAGATCCGGCCGGTCACCGTCGTCGGCTCGCGCAGCAGCGCCAGCGCACCCGCCGCGCTCTCCTCCGGGGTCCCGGGGGCCTCCTGGCCACCGAGGTCGGTGCGCACCCAGCCCGGGTCGAGCGCGTTGACCGCCACCTCGCCGGCCAGCTGGGCGGCCTGCATGAGCACCAGTCCGTTGAGCGCCCACTTGCTCACCCGGTAGCTGCCGATGCCGGCGTCCCGGATGAGCTCGGTGGTGCCCGCGCCGGAGCTGACGTGCACCACCCGCGGCTCGCCGCTCTTGCGCAGCGCGGGCAGCAGCGCCAGCACCAGGCGGTGCGGGACGACGCAGTTGACCAGCAGGCTCTGCTCGAGCGTGCCGGCCGGCTCGTCCTCGAACCGGGGCTCGCGGGCGAGCATGACGCCTGCGTTGTTCAGCAGCACGTCCAGCGCACCCCACCGCTGCCCGACCGCCTCGGCCAGCCGGTGCGGCGCGGCCTCGTCGGTCAGCTCGGCGACGACGGCGGTGAACGAGCCGGGGCCGTCGGCCAGCTCCGCGGCCAGCTCGTCGAGGGCCGTCGCGTCCCGGGCGGTGCCCAGCACGTCGGCGCCCTCGGCGACCAGCCGGCGGGCGATCGCCCGGCCCACCCCGCGGGAGGCGCCGGTCAGCAGCACCCGGCGTCCCGCGAGGTCGGCGGTGGCGGCGTCGGCCGTCACGCGCCGTCCTTGGCGCTGCGGATGACGTCGGCGTAGACCCGGGCGCTCTGCTTGGGGGTGCGGACCTGGGTGTCGTAGTCGACGTGCACGATGCCGAACCGCTGCTCGTACCCGCGCGCCCACTCGTAGTTGTCCATCAGCGACCAGGCGAAGTAGCCGCGGACGTCGGCACCGCCGTCGATCGCCTCGGTCATCGCCGCCAGGTGCCGCAGCAGGTAGTCGACCCGCTCGGGGTCGTCGACCTGCCCGTCGGCGCCGACGGCGTCCGGCCAGGCGGAGCCGTTCTCGGTGATGAACATCGGCAGGCCCGGGGCGGTGTCGCGCAGCCACAGCAGCAGCTCGGTGAACGCCTCGGGGTTGATGCCCCAGCCCATCGTGGTGGTCGGGCCCTCGGGCTCCAGGTCCTCCACCAGCTCGGCGCCGATGAACGCCGACTGCTTGCCGGTGGGCTCGCTGACCGCCCGCACGGTCGACTGGAAGTAGTAGTTCACGCCCAGCCAGTCGACGGGGGTGGAGATGATCTCCAGGTCGCCGTCCTCCACGGGCAACGGGGCGCCGGCGGCGGCCAGATCCTCGGCGACGTCGGCCGGGTACTCCCCGGTGACGATCGGCACCACGAACATCCGGTTCTGCTGGCCGTCGAGCCGGCGGGCGGCGTCGAGGTCCGCAGCGGAGTCGGTGGCCGGCTTCATCGGGGTGAAGTTCAGCGTGATGCCCAGGTGGTCCGCGCCCCTGTCGCGCAGCGCCTGGGTCGCCAGGCCGTGGCCGAGCAGCAGGTGGTGCACGGCCCGGGAGGCCTCCACCGGGTTCGTGTGACCCGGTGCGTGCTGGCCGGCCATGTAGCCCAGCAGCGAGCTGCACATCGGCTCGTTGAGGGTCGACCAGTGCGGCACCCGGTCGCCGAGGGCGTCGTAGAGCACCCCGGCGTACTCGGCGAAGCGGTAGGCGGTGTCCCGGTCGGCCCAGCCGCCCTTGTCCTGCAGCGCCTGCGGCAGGTCCCAGTGGTAGAGGGTCAGCCACGGGGCGATGCCGGCCTCGAGCAGCTCGTCGACCAGCCGGCGGTAGAAGTCCACCCCGCGCTGCTCGATGCGGCCGGTGCCCTCGGGCAGGATCCGCGGCCAGGAGACGGAGAAGCGGTAGGCGGCCAGCCCGAGCTCCTTCATCAGCGCCACGTCCTGCGGGTAGCGGTGGTAGTGGTCGCAGGCGACGTCGCCGGTGTGGCCCCGGAAGGTCTTGCCCGGGGTGTGGCTGAAGGTGTCCCAGATCGACGGGCCGCGGCCGTCTTCGTCGACGGCGCCCTCGATCTGGTACGCGGCGGTGGCGGCGCCGAAGGTGAACCCCGGGGGGAACACGAGTCCGGCGGTCCGGTCCTCGCGGACGTCGGTGGAGGTCATGACGGGGTGTGCTCCTTGCTGGGGACGGGGGTTGCCGGCGCGCCCCGCCGGTGGGGCGCGCTTGTCGGGAGAAGTGTGCGCGTCATTCGACGCGCAGGCCGCTCGTGGGGTCGAACACGTGCAGCTGCCCGGGCAGGACCGAGATGTGCACCTGGTCACCGGCGGTGATGGGAGTGCGCGGCTCGGTCCGGACGATCACCTCGGCGCCGTCGTCGGCGCCCCCGGTGAGCCGGGCGTAGAGGAAGGCGTCGCTGCCGAGGTGCTCGACGACGTCGACGCCGACCGGCACGCCGTCGCCGGCGGGGGCCAGGACGCTGGCCTCCGGGCGGAAGCCGACGGTGACCTGGCCGTTGCCGGCCGACGCCCGGGTCAGCTGGTCGCGGGGCACGGGCAGCACCGCGCCGCCGAGCAGCACGCCGCCGTCGACCGCCGGCCCGGTGGCGATGTTCATCGCCGGGGAGCCGATGAAGCCGGCGACGAAGACGTTGGCCGGCCGGTCGTACAGGGAGCCGGGGGTGTCGCACTGCTGCAGGACGCCGTCCTTGAGGACCGCGACCCGGTCGCCCATGGTCATCGCCTCGACCTGGTCGTGGGTGACGTAGACGGTGGTGGTGCCCAGCCGGCGCTGCAGGGCGGCGATCTGCGTGCGGGTCTGCACCCGCAGCTTGGCGTCGAGGTTCGACAGCGGCTCGTCCATCAGGAACACCTGCGGGTTGCGCACGATCGCCCGCCCCATCGCCACCCGCTGCCGCTGACCACCGGACAGCGCCTTGGGCCGGCGGGTCAGGTACGGCTCGAGGTCGAGGATCCTCGCCGCCTCCCGGACCCGGGTGGCGCGCTCGTCCTTGGCGATGCCGGCGAGCTTGAGCGCGAAGCCCATGTTCTCCTCCACCGTCATGTGCGGGTAGAGGGCGTAGCTCTGGAACACCATCGCGATGTCCCGGTCCTTGGGCGGCTGGTCCGTGACGTCCCGCTGCCCGATGACGATCGACCCGGAGTCGACCTCCTCCAGGCCGGCGAGCATCCGCAGCGACGTCGACTTGCCGCAGCCCGAGGGGCCGACCAGGACCAGGAACTCGCCGTCGGCGATCTCCAGGTCCAGGGCGTCGACGGCCGGCCGCTCGGCCTTGGGGTAGACCCGGGTGGCGTGGTCGAAGGTGACGGTGGCCATGGTCAGGCACCTCTCGGAGAAGGGCGGGTGGTGGGGTGGGCCGGACGATCAGCGGGGGAGGCGCAGCGGGTCATCCCTTCACCGCGCCCTGCATGATCCCGCCGACGATCTGCTTGCCGAGGATCGCGAAGACGATGAGCACCGGCAGCGTGCCCAGCAGGGTGCCGGCCATGATCACCGCACGTTGCGGGACGTAGCCGGAGCCCAGCCCGGCCAGCGCGACCTGGACGGTCGGGTTGGCGGTGGTCAGCGCGATGATCGGCCAGAAGAACTCGTTCCAGGCGGTGAGGAACGTGAGCATCGCCAGCACCGCCATCGCCGGGCGGGCAACCGGCAGCACGATCGACCGGAAGATGCGGAAGGTCGACGCGCCGTCGACCCGGCCGGCCTCCAGCAGCTCGTTGGGCAGCGCGGAGATCAGGAACTGGCGCATGAAGAAGACGCCGAAGGCGCTGACCAGCGTGGGCAGGATGACCGCCTGCAGCTGGTTCACCCACTGCAGCTCGGCAATCATCATGAACAGCGGGATCACCGCCAGCTGGGTGGGCACCATCATCGTGCCGATCACCAGCGCGAGCAGCACCCCGCGGCCGCGGAACTGGAGCTTGGCGAAGGCGAACCCGGCGAGCGTGCAGAACAGCACGGTGCCGATCGTGATCGCGCTGGAGACGATCACCGAGTTCACGATGGCCAGCCCGATCGGGGCCTGGTCCAGCGCCAGCCGCATGTTGTCGAAGAAGCTGGCGTTGGGGAGGAACGGCGGCGGGGTCGCCGCGATCTCCGCGTTGGTGTGCGAGCCCGCCACCAGCGTCCAGTACAGCGGGAAGATCGACACCAGCGCAGACAGCGTCAGCAGCGTGTAGGTGACCGGACCGGCCTTGGTGTTCTTGCTGCCGGCGCCCTTGCGCCGGCGACCGGTCGGCTCCTCGGCGGAGGTCGACGGCGCGTGGGTGTTCTCCGTGCCCGGGAGGGCGATGGTCGCCATGCCGGCCTCCTACCGCTCGGCCCGGGAGCGGAGGCGGCCGATCACGGCGTTGACCCCCACGATCACCAGGATGATCAGGAACATCGCCCAGGCGGTGGTGGCCGCCTGCCCGATGTGGAAGTTCGTCCAGCCCTGCTGGTACATCAGCAGGCCGAGCGTCTGGTACTGGCCCGCGGAGCCACCCGAGGTGGTGCCGTTGCCGGCGAACAGCAGCGGCTCACCGAACAGCTGCACCGCGCCGATCGTGGAGATGACGACGGTGAACAGGATCGTCGGGCGCAGCGACGGGATAGTGACGTGCAGGAACTGCTTCCACTTGCTCGCCCCGTCGATCTCGGCGGCCTCGTAGAGCTCGCCGGGGATCGACTGCATCGCGGCCAGGTAGATGAGTGCGTTGTAGCCGGTCCAGCGCCAGGTGACGATGACGGCGATCGCGATCTGGCTGCTCCAGGTGCCGCCCTCCCAGTCGATCCGCGACAGGCCGACGGCCTCCAGGCCGGTGTTGATCAGGCCGTAGTCCCGGCCGAAGAGCTGGGCGAAGACGAGGGTGGCGGCGGCGATGCTGGTCGCGTAGGGCATCAGCATCACGGTGCGGAAGAAGGTCCGGCCGCGGAGCTTGTAGTTGAGCAGGTGGGCCAGGCCCAGGGCCATGCACAGCTGGGGGACCGTGGAGAGGATCCCGATCGTGAGGGTGTTGCGCGCGGCGTTCCAGAAGAACTCGCTCTGCAGCAGGTTGCGGTAGTTCTCCAGGCCGACGAACTCACCGCCGCTGATGTCGGACAGGCTCGTCCGGTGCAGTGAGACCCAGGCGGTGTAGAGGAACGGGTAGAGGCTGAAGGCGGCGAAGACGAGGAAGAACGGGGCGACGTAGGCGTAGCCCCAGCGGTTGCGGGTCAGCTGCCGCCGCTTGCGCGGGCGGCCCGGGGCGGCAGCTCGATCGGGTGGGGGTGCGGCGATCGCCGCTTCGCGGACGGTGCCACTCGCGATGGTCATCCAGGGGTCCTGACGGTCGGGTGCGCGGGTCGGGCGATGAAGCCGGCGAGGGGTCCGGTCGGGACCGGACCGGCCGGGGCATCCAGGTCCCGCCGGCCGTGGGTGGCCGGCGGGACCTGGGCAGGTGCCCGGGAGCGGGGACGCTCCCGGGCACCGCGTCCGGTCGGTGTGCGCTGAGCCGGGCTCAGCCGCCGATGGCCTGCTCTGCCGCCTGGACCGCGTCCTGGAACGCGTCGTCGGGGTCGGTCCCGCGGGTGGCGATGTCGGTCAGCGCGGTGGTGAACGCCTCCTGGATCTGGGTGTCGTACGGCCCGATCGGCGTCCGCTGGATGTTCGCCGCCGACTCACCGAAGATCTCTCCGGTCGGCGCGCCGCTGAAGTACTCGTTCACCGCGCCCTGCACCTCGGGGTCCTCGGCCGCCTGCGGGCTGGAGGGGAAGTGCGCCGCGCGGGTGAACATCTTCACCTGCTGCTCGGGGGCGGTCAGCCACTCGACGAGGTCCTTGGCGGCCTCGACGTTGTCGCCGCTGGACGGGACGCCGAGCCACGAGCCGCCCCAGTTGCTGGCCGACTCGGCCGCGCCGGGCAGCGGCGCGATGTCCCACAGGCCCGCGCCGGAGTCACCCATCTGGGAGTTGATGTAGCCGAGCATCCACGCCGGGCAGGCGATGGTGGCGAACGCGCCGTTGGAGAAGGCGGCGTTCCACTCGTCACCGAACTGGCTGAGGTTGGCGGTCAGGCCCTCCTCGGCGGCCTGGCTGGCGTAGCTCCAGGCGGTCTCGACCCCGTCGCTCTCCTCCGGGATCGGGTTGCCGTCCTCGTCGTTGTAGGCGACGTCGCCCTGGTAGACGGAGGAGGAGAAGATGCTGGCCGGGCTGTCGACGAAGGCGCTGCCGGCGGGCTTGCCCGGCGCCGCCTGGTACTGCCGGGCGACGTCGAGGTAGTCGTCCCAGCTGGTCCACAGGGCGCCGACCTCCTCGCGCTCGCTGGGCAGGCCGGCCTGCTGGAACAGGTCCTTGCGGTAGCACATGGCCTGCGGGCCGGTGTCGGTGCCGAGGCCCACGACCGCGCCGTCCTCGCTGCTGGCCTGGGCCCACTTCCAGTCGTAGAAGTTGCCCTCCAGCTCGTCGGCGTTCTCCTCCTGGCTCCAGTCGACGAAGGCGTCGGAGTGGTTGCGCACGACGTCGGCGATGAAGCCGATCTCCAGGCCCTGGATGTCGTCGAGGCCGGAGTTGGCCGCCAGCCGGGTCTGCAGCGACTTGTAGTACGCGGCGGACTGGGCGACGTTGTTCTGCTTGATCGTGACGTTCGGGTGGAGGTCCATGTACTCCTCGAACAGCCCGGCGTTGTCGAAGTCGAACGTGCCGAACAGCCCGACCGTCAGGGTGACGGGGGCGTCGGGGTCGTACTCCTCGGCGCTGGCGCTCGAACCGCCGGATCCGCCGCAACCGGCGGTCAGCAGAGCTGCGGCCAGCGCCGCCCCGAACACCGCCTTGCCTCTCGTGGAACGGGACATCTGACCTCCTGGGGAGACCCCGGGGCTGGTGCTCCGATGCACCGCCGCTGCAGGGTGTGAGAACGCTCTCACGGCCGTGCCGCACAGAGTGGTGTGGGTCACTGAGGAGTGTCAAGTAACGGTTGGGACACGAGCTCGGGGTGTTGGAGAGCGCTCTCACCGGGCACCATGGACCCACCACCCGAGCACTGGAGCCCGATGACCGACACGAGCGCGCGCCCGGCGTCCCCGACGCTGGACGAGGTCGCGGTGCTCGCCGGGGTCTCCCGTGCCACGGTGTCCCGGGTCATCAACGACTCGCCGCGGGTGAGCCCGGAGGCCCGCGAGGCGGTCAGGTCGGCCGTCGCCCAGCTGCGCTACGTGCCCAACCGGATGGCCCGCAGCCTGGTCACCCGGCGCACCGACACCATCGCGCTGGTGCTCAACGAGCCCAACACCCAGGTCTTCAGCGACCCGTTCTTCGCCAGCATCGTGCGCGGGGTGTCGGCGACGCTGGCCGACACCGACCTCAACCTGGTGCTCCTCACCGCCCGCGACGAGCGTGAGCAGGAGAAGATCGGTCGCTACGCCCGCCAGGGCCACGTCGACGGCGTGATCCTGATGTCGGTGCACAGCGACGACCCGCTGCCGGGCATCCTCGAGGAGGCTGGCATCCCGCTGGTGCTCTGCGGCCGGCCCTTCGACGGCCGGGAGCTGGCCTACGTCGACGCCGACAACCAGGGCGGCGCCGAGCTGGCCACCCGGCACCTGATCGGCGTCGGCCGGCGGCGCGTCGGCACGGTCACCGGCCCGCTGGACATGATCGCCGGCGTCGACCGGCTGCACGGGTGGCGGTCGGCGCTGCAGGCCGCCGGCGTCGAGGCCGCGCCCCGGCTGGTGGCGGAGGGCGACTTCACCGAGGCCGGTGGCGCCCGGGCGATGACCGAGCTGCTCGAGGACGCCCCCGACCTCGACGCGGTCTTCGTCGCCTCCGACCTGATGGCCGTCGGCGCGCTGCGGGTCCTGCGCGCGGCCGGTCGCCGGGTGCCTGACGACGTCGCCGTGGTCGGTTTCGACGACGCCGCGGTCGCCGCGACCTGCGACCCGCCGCTGACCACGGTCGACCAGCCGCTGGGCGACATGGCCCCGGTGCTCACCGAGCTGCTGCTGCGCCAGATCGACGGCGCGGGCGAACCGGCGGAGTCGCGGGTCCTGCCGACCCAGCTGGTCCGCCGGGCCTCCGCCTGACGAAGGACCCCGGCTGTTCCCGGCAGTGATCAGGTGACCTGATCACTGTCCGTCCTCCCGCACCAGCATTGGTGCGGGAGGACGGTCATTGGTGCGGGAGGACGGCGCGCCCCGGCTGGGCGACCCGAGGTCGTCCGACACGCGCGGGACACACGTCGTGTCTAGGTTCGTCGCATGGCGGACCTCTTCGACGGCTACCCCCTCGGGCAGCAGTGGGACGAGATGTTCGCGGCGCCGTCCCAACCCCGGCCGCCGTACGCCGGGCTGTTCACCTCGCTGCAGCCGATGTCCGGCGAGGAGCTCGCCGCGCGCGCCGACGTCCTCTCCCAGACCTACCGCGACGCCGGGGTGACCTTCGCGCACGCCGGGGAGGAGCAGCCGTTCCCGCTGGACATCGTGCCTCGGGTGATCGGTGCGGGGGAGTGGTCGCTCATCGAGCGCGGGGTGGCCCAGCGGGTGCACGCGCTCGAGGCGTTCCTGGCCGACGTCTACGGCGCCGGCCAGGTCTTCGTCGACGGCGTCGTGCCGCGCAGCGTCGTCACCACCAGCGCCCACTTCCACCGCGCCGCGCACGGGCTGGTGCCGCCCAACGGCGTCCGGGTGCACGTCAGCGGCATCGACCTGGTGCGCGACGAGGCGGGCGACTTCCGGGTGCTGGAGGACAACCTCCGGTCCCCGTCGGGGGTCAGCTACGTGATCACCAACCGGGCGGCGATGAGCCAGGTGCTGCCCGAGCTGTTCGCCGACCACCGGATCCTGCCGGTCTCGGACTACCCCGGCCGGCTGCTGGCCGCGCTGAAGGCCGCCGCCCCGCCGTCGGTCGCCGACCCCACGGTCGTGCTGCTCACCCCCGGGGTCTACAACTCCGCCTACTTCGAGCACGCCCTGCTCGCCCGCCAGATGGGCGTGGAGCTGGTCGAGGGTCGCGACCTGGTCTGCTCCGGCGGCCAGGTGAGCATGCGGACGACGGACGGGCAGCAGCGCGTCGACGTCATCTACCGCCGGATCGACGACGAGTTCCTCGACCCGGTGCACTTCCGGTCGGACTCGGTGATCGGGTGCGCCGGGGTGCTCAACGCCGCCCGGGCCGGGCGGGTCACCATCGCCAACGCGGTGGGCAACGGCGTCGCCGACGACAAGCTGCTCTACACCTGGGTTCCCGACCTGATCCGCTACTACCTGGCCGAGGAGCCGGTGCTGGCCAACGCCGAGACGCACCGGCTCGACGAGCCCGACGTCGTCGAGTGGGTGCTGGCCAACCTCGACCAGCTGGTGCTCAAGCCGGTCGACGGGTCCGGCGGCAAGGGCATCGTCATCGGGCCCCGGGCCGACGAGCGGACCCTGACCGAGCTGGCCGCGAAGGTCCGCGCCGCGCCGCGGGACTGGATCGCGCAGAAGCCGATCGGGCTGTCGACCTCGCCCACCCTGATCAACGGCCGGATCGCCCCGCGCCACGTCGACCTGCGGCCCTTCGCGGTCAACGACGGCTCCGACGTCTGGGTGCTGCCCGGCGGGCTGACCCGGGTGGCGCTGCCCGAGGGCGAGCTCGTGGTCAACTCCAGCCAGGGCGGCGGTTCCAAGGACACCTGGGTGATCACCCCGCCCCGGCGCGCCGCCGAGCCGGTGCCCGGGCACGACGTCACCCGGGTCGAGTTCACCCCCGCCGACCTGCCGGCCGACCCACCCGCGCAGGACCCCGGCCCGCGCAACGACAACGCCCTGGCCCAGTCCCAGCAGCAGCAGCAACTGAAGGACCCCGTCCCTCTCAGCCCTCGCACGCTCGGGCCGAGCCTCCGGACGGGGCCGACGGCTGGTGGCGAAGTGCGAGCCAGCGGTGGTTGGTCATGCTGAGCCGGATCGCGGAGTCGCTGTTCTGGATCGGCCGGTACGTGGAGCGCGCCGACGACACCGCGCGCATCCTCGACGTGCACACCCAGCGGCTGGTCGAGGACCCGTGGATCGACGAGCGCCGGGCCTGCGCGAACCTGCTCGCGCTGATGGGCGCGCCGTGTGCGGAGTCCGAGGCCGACACCGAGCGGGTGCTGGCCACCCTCGCCTTCGACCGGGCCAGCCCCAGCTCGATCGTCGGAGCGCTGTCGGCTGCCCGGGAGAACGCCCGCGGCGCCCGCGAGGTGCTGTCGGCGGAGATCTGGGAGTCGCTCAACGTCACGCACAACGCGCTGCCCCAGCAGCGCACCATGGCCCGCCGCTACGGGCCGCACTCGCTGTTCCGGTTCGTCCGCGAGCGGTCGGCCATGGTGTTCGGGCTGGCCGACGCCACGATGAGCCGCGACGAGAGCTGGCTGTTCCTGATCCTCGGCCGGTCGCTGGAGCGGGTCGACATGACCGCCCGGATGCTCTCCACCCGCGTGCTGGCCGGCGACTCGGCGCCGTCCTGGACCCTCGTGCTGCGCTCCACCGGCGCCTACGAGCCCTACCTGCGCACCTACCGCGGCGCGGTGAACTCCAGCCGGGCCGCGGAGTTCCTGCTGCTGGACCGGTTGTTCCCCCGCTCGGTGTTCGCCGCGCTCGAGCAGGCCGAGGGGTGCCTGGCCGAGCTGGAGCGGGCCAACGTGCGGGAGGGCCACCGGATCGGCGTCGCCGGCGAGGCGCACCGGATCGTGGGCCGGGCGCGGACGATGCTGGAGTTCATGCAGACCGACGAGATCCTGGCGACCCTGCCGGCCCGCCTCGACGAGCTGCAGCGCATGAGCTCCACCGCCAGCGAGGCCGTCACCACCCGGTTCTTCACCGAGCAGGCCCCGCAGGTGTGGGTGCCGGAAGGGGCGGTCTGACCCCGTGACGCACGGACACGCCCAGTTCCAGATGCAGGCCGTGCCAGCCCGGGTCGGCGCCGACCGGTGGCGCCTGCAGATCGTGCACCGCAGCGCCTTCCGCTACGGCGGCCCGGTCCGCTCGTCGTACAACGAGGCACGGATGACACCGGAGAACAGCACCCGGCAGGCGACGCTGCGCGCACGGGTGGAGATCGAGCCGGCGGCCACGGTGCTCGCCTACCGCGACTACTGGGGCTCGACCGTCACCGCCTTCGACCTGCACGGCCCGCACACCGAGCTGGTGGTCACCGCGACGTCGGTGGTCGAGGCCGGGCCGGAGCCGCACCTGCCCGACCCGGTCGGGTGGGCGGAGCTGGCGAGCCCGGACGTGCTCGACCGGTTCGGCGAGCTGCTGCGGCCCACGATGCTGACCGCGATGGACCCCCCGGTGGTCCGCGCGGTGCGCGCCGCCGTCGGTGACGCCGGACCGCGGGAGGCCGGGCGCGTGGTCTGCCGGTTCGTCCGGGAGCACATCGACTACCTGTCCGGGGCGACCAGCGTGAAGACCAACGCGATGCAGGCGTGGACGCGCGGCTTGGGCGTCTGCCAGGACATCTCGCACGTGTCGGTCGGCCTGTTGCGGGCGCTGGGGCTGCCGGCCCGCTACGTCTCCGGGTACCTGCACCCGACGCGGGACGCCGGCATCGGTGAGGCGGTCACCGGCGAGAGCCACGCCTGGGTCGAGTGGTGGGACGGCGGGTGGTCCGGCTACGACCCGACCAACTCCGTCGAGATCGGGCCGCGGCACGTCACCCTCGGCCGGGGGCGCGACTACGCCGACGTGCCGCCGCTGAAGGGCATCTTCTCCGGCCCGGCCAGCGAGGGGCACACCGTCACCGTCGAGGTCACCCGGCTCGCCTGAAGAAGGACCCCGTCCTCCTCCTCCCTCGCGAGCTCGGGACGAGCCCCTGGACGGGGCCTGACCGTCCAGCACGTCACCCACCTGGGATGCTGGGCGGTGATGAGCGCACCCCTGAACCTGGTCAACCTGGAACGGGTGTCGAAGGCCCACGGCACGACGGTGATCCTCGACGACGTCTCCCTCGGCGTCGCCGCCGGCGAACGCATCGGCGTCGTCGGCCGCAACGGGGGCGGCAAGTCGACCCTGCTGGGCGTCCTCACCGGCACCCAGGAGCCCGACTCCGGCCGGGTCACCCGCCGCGGCGACCTGGCGATGGGCGTGCTCGACCAGACCGGCACCCTGCCGCCGGGGACGACGGTGCGCGACGTGGTGCTGCCCGCCTCCCGGTTCGCCGCCGAGCACGAGTGGGCCGGTGACCCCGCCGTCCGCTCGGTGCTCACCGGGCTGGAGCTGGACCGGATCGGGCTGGACTCCCCGGTCGCGCCGATGTCCGGTGGCGAGCGGCGCCGGGTCGCGCTGGCCGCCCAGCTGATCCGCCCGCTGGACCTGCTGGTGCTCGACGAGCCGACCAACCACCTCGACGTCGAGGGCGTCGCCTGGCTGGCCGAGTACGTGAAGGCCCGCACCGGCGGCCTGATCGTCGTCACCCACGACCGCTGGTTCCTCGACGAGGTCTCCACCACCACGTGGGAGGTCGCCGATGGGGCCGTGCACGCCTACGAGGGCGGCTACTCGGCGTACACGCTGGCCCGGGCCGAGCGGGCCCGGATCGCCAACGTGACCGAGGAACGCCGGCTCAACCTGGTGCGCAAGGAGCTCGCCTGGCTGCGCCGTGGCCCGCCGGCCCGCACCAGCAAGCCGAAGTTCCGGATCGAGGCGGCCCAGGCGCTGATCGCCGACGAGCCGCCCGCGCGCGACACCATGGCGCTGGCCGGCTTCGCCGCCCGGCGGCTGGGCAAGACGGTGTACGACGTCGAGGACGTCACCTACACCGTCCGCGGCCGTGGCCCGGTGGACGACGACGCCGACCCGGCCGGTCCCGCGGACCCGGCGGCTCCCGCCGAGCGCACGCTGTTCCGCGACCTGACCTGGCACGTCGGGCCGGGCGACCGGATCGGCGTCGTCGGGGTCAACGGCGCGGGGAAGACGTCGCTGCTCAAGCTGCTGGTCGGCGAGGTGCAGCCGGACGCCGGCCGGGTCGTCGTCGGCCAGACGGTGGCCCCGGCGTACCTGTCCCAGCACGTCACCGAGCTCGACCCGCGGCAGCGGGTGCTCGAGGCGGTGCAGGACGTCGCCCGGATCGCGCGGATCGGCAACCAGGAGATCTCCGCCTCGACGCTGGCCGAGCGCTTCGGCTTCGCGGCGAACCGGCAGTGGACGCCGGTGGGCGACCTCTCCGGTGGTGAGCGGCGGCGGCTGCAGCTGCTCCGGCTGCTGATGGCCGAGCCCAACGTGCTGCTCCTCGACGAGCCGACCAACGACCTGGACATCGACACGCTCACCGCGCTGGAGGACCTGCTCGACAACTTCCCGGGCACGGTGCTGGTGGTCAGCCACGACCGGTACTTCGTCGACCGGGTCTGCGACTCGGTGGTCGCGCTGATGGGCGACGGGTCACTGGCCGCGCTGCCCGGCGGGGTGGAGGAGTACCTGCGGCGGCGGGCCGCCGGGGAGGCCGCGCTGCCGGGGTCGGGGGCGGCCGCGCCGGTCGGCAGCAGCTCGGCGCCGTCGTCCGGTCCGAGCCACAGCGCCGCCGACGCGCGGGCCGCCCGCAAGGAGGCGTCCCGCCTCGAACGCCGGATGCTCAAGCTCGACGCCGAGGAGAAGAAGCTGCACGAGCAGCTGGCCGCGGCGGCCGCCGACTACGCGAAGGCCGCCGAGCTGGACGCGCAGCTGCGGGCGGTGCAGGCGGAGAAGGAGCAGGTCGAGACCGACTGGCTGGCCGCGGCCGAGATCGCCGAGGGCTGATACGCGTCGTCCAGCCGTTGATCAGGTCAGCTGATCAACGGCTGGCCCCCCGCACCAGCGTTGGTGCGGGGGGACAGCCGTTGGTGCGGTAGGACTGCGGCGCCTCAGGCGGCACCGGCCCGCGAGCGCTGCAGCAGCCGGAGCCCGACGACGACGGTGGGCACCGCACCCACCAGGGCGAAGGCCGCGAAGAGCAGCGGCTGGAACGGGAACGCCATCGACAGCCCCAGGGAGGCGATCGCCGGGGCGAGCAGCCACCAGCCGATCACCCCGGCCCGCGCCAGCCCGGCCAGCGCCACGACCGGGCCGATCAGCCCGAACAGGGTGAGCGCACCGACGATCCCCATCCCGGCCGAGCCCTCGACCGTGGTGAACAGCGACTCCGCCGTCGCCGGGTCGAGCTCGCGGCCGATGGCCCCGGTCCAGAAGTCCGACAGCACCAGGCCGGTCACGCTCACCAGCCCGAGGGCCGACAGCAGGGCGCCGACGAGGGTGAGCGTGCCGCCCCGGCGGCCGCGGACGAGGGCCGGCGCCGCCAGCCAGGCCAGCGCCAGCAGCAGGTTGCCGTAGTGCAGCAGCAGGGCCGACAGCGCGGTCAGCCCCTCGTCGCGGGCCAGGGACTCGATGTAGTCGGCCGGGGCCATCGAGTCGGCCGGCGGGGAGGTGGCCATGCCCGCGACGTAGAGCAGTGGGCCGGCGATCAGCGCGCTGCCGGCGATCGGCAGCAGCCGGGCGGCGGCGCTGCGGGCGGGCCGGTCGGCCGCGGGAGCGGGCCGGCCGGTGGGGGTGGGGAGCTGGGTCGTCATCGTCCGTCCTCGGGTCGGGAGGGCACCGTCTCGTCGCGGTGTCGGCGAGGAAGCTAGGGACGACCGGGGTCCCCCCACGTCCGTCCGCACGCACCGAAAGGGGTCCGCCGGACGACGGACGGAGGCCGCCGCCGGGTCCGTCGCGTGGGGGATGTCCGGCCCGCTCCCGGACCCCTACCGTGCTCGCATGCCGCGCTGGGACGCCCGCTCCGCCGGCCGCTGGGCCTGGCCCGCGGTGGGCCTGCTGATCGGCGGCATGGCGGTGCTGGAGTCGGCGATCGACACCTTCTCCCGGCAGAGCGTGGCGCTGGTGCTGCCGGGGCTGGCCGTGGGGCTGCTGCTGGCCTGCTGTCCGCGCTGGCCCGCGGCGACGGCGCTGCTGGGGTCGGCCAGCGTGATCGGCAACTTCGCGCTGGGCGCCCCCGGGCCGGGCGGCGCGCAGCTGATCGGCATGGCGGTCCTGGTCGGTCACGCCGCGGCGGTGCTGGCGGTGCGGCGCGGGGCGCTGGTCGCCGTCGCGGCCACGCTGCTGGTCCTCGTGGCCGGGTTGCTGCTCTCCCCGTCGCCGTGGGAGGGCTTCTTCTACCTGCTGGTCACCGGCGTGGCGTGGGGTGTGGGCGCGCTGGTGCGACAGTCCCGGCAGCGCTCCCGCGAGCTGGAGGTGCTGGCGGCGCGGCTGGCCGCCCAGCAGGAGACGGTGGCGACGGCGGCGGCGGTGGCCGAGCGGGCCAGGATCGCCCGCGAGGTGCACGACTCGGTCGCCCACTCGGTGAGCGTGATGGTGCTGCAGATGGGCGGGCTGCGCCGCCTGCTGCCCGATGAGCCCGAGGCCCAGCAGGTGCTGCTCGGCCTGGAGCGGCTGGGCCGGGAGGCGGTCGAGGAGATGCGCCGGGTGGTCGGCGTGCTCCGCGAACCGGCCACCGGCGACCCGGCGCCGCAGCCGTCGCTGACCCGCCTGGAGGCGGTGGTGGACGAGCTGCGGGCCGGCGGGGTGCCCGTCGAGCTGCAGGTCACCGGCGACCCGGTGCCGCTCCCGCAGCTGGTCGACGTCTCCGCCGTCCGGGTGGTGCAGGAGGCGCTGTCCAACGTCGTCCGGCACGCCGGGGCGGCCGCGACCCGAGTGGAGGTCACCTGGCGGCCGGACCGGGTGACCGTGACGGTCACCGACGACGGCCGGCCCCGGGTGACCGGCGCCGTCGAGGACGCCGCCCCGGGCGGGTTCGGTCAGCTGCACATGCGGGAGCGGGTCGCGGTCGCCGGCGGCAGCCTCGAGGTCGGGCCGGTGCGCGGGGGCGGCTACCGGGTGCGGGCCAGCTTCCCGGTGAGCGCCGTGCGCAGCCCGGCGGTGGCCGGGTGACGATCCGGGTGGTGCTGGTCGACGACCAGGCGATGGTGCGCACGGGGCTCCGCATGGTGCTGGCCGCCGAGCCCGACGTGGAGGTGGTGGGAGAGGCCGCCGATGGCGCGGAGGGCGTGCGGGTGGTGGCCGCGCTCCGCCCCGACGTCGTCCTGCTCGACGTCCGCATGCCCGGCGTCGACGGGCTGGAAGCGGCCCGCCGGATCATCGCCGCGGGCCTGCCCACCCGCGTGGTGGTGCTGACGACGTTCGACGAGGACGAGTACGTGACCGCCGCCCTGCGCGCGGGGGTGAGCGGCTTCCTGCTCAAGGTGGCCCCGCCGGAGGACCTGGTGGCCGCCGTGCGCACCGTCGCCGACGGCGGTGGCCTGCTGGACCCGGCGGTCACGCTGCGGGTCATCGAGTCCTTCGCGACCGCCCCGGCCCCCGACCCGGAGCGCGCCGCGGCGCTGGCGCAGCTCACCGAGCGGGAGACGGACGTGCTCGCCCTGGTGGCCGCCGGGCTGTCCAACGCCGAGATCGCCGGCCGCCTGTACCTGGGGGAGGCGACGGTGAAGACGCACGTCAGCCGGGTGCTGCTCAAGCTGGGCCTGCGCGACCGGGTGCAGGCCGTCGCGTTCGCCTACGAGAGCGGGCTGGTCACCCCCGGACGGTGATCGTCGCCGGCGCCGGCGGCGTGAAGATCGCCTCGAGTCGCCGGGAACCACGGACGCCGGGAAGATGGGGCGCAACGATTCGATCGCGCCGAACTGCGGTGCGTGCACCCGCACGCCCGGCCGACGACGACCGGAAGGGACCCGTTGGGCCTGCTGCTGATCCTGCACCTCGCTGCCGCGGTGGTCGCCCCACTGCTGGTGCGGTGGTGGGGGCGCCAGGCGTTCCTGGCCCTCGCGCTGGTCCCGGGCGTGTCCTTCGGCTGGGTGCTGACCCGCCTGGGCACGGTGGTCGGCGGGGGCGAGGTCCGCGAGACCGTGTCCTGGATCCCGGCGCTGGACCTGGACATCGCGCTGCGGCTGGACGCCCTGTCGCTCACCTTCGCGGGCCTGGTCACCGGGGTCGGGGCGCTGGTCCTGGTCTACTGCGCGCGCTACTTCGAGCCCGACGAGGAGGGCGTGGGCCGGTTCGCCGCGGTGATGACCGCCTTCGCCGGTTCGATGCTCGGCCTGGTGCTCGCCGACGACGTGCTGGTGCTCTACGTCTTCTGGGAGCTCACCACCGTCTTCTCGTTCCTGTTGATCGGCGGGTCGGGCGGCAAGCTGGCCGGACGGCGGGCGGCGAGCCAGGCGCTGCTGCTCACCACGGCCGGCGGCCTGGCCATGCTGGTCGGGCTGCTGATGATCTCCTCGGCCAGCGGCAGCAGGCTGCTGTCGGTGATCGTGGCCGACCCGGGCAGCGGCCCGGTGCTGGTGGCCGGCACGATGCTCGTCCTGGCCGGTGCGGTCACCAAGTCGGCGATGGTGCCCTTTCACTTCTGGCTGCCGGCCGCGATGGAGGCGCCGACCCCGGTCAGCGCCTACCTGCACGCCGCCGCGATGGTGAAGGCCGGCATCTACCTGGTGGCCCGGCTGGCCCCCGGCTTCGCCGACGTCCCCGGCTGGCGGCCGGTCGTGCTGGGGCTCGGCGTGGCGACCATGCTGATCGGTGGCTGGCGCTCGCTGCGGCAGAACGACCTCAAGCTGCTGCTCGCCTTCAGCACGGTCAGCCAGCTGGGCTTCCTGATCACCATGGTCGGTGCCGGCAGCGAGGAGCTGGCCGCGGCGGGGCTGGCGATGACCGTCGCGCACGCGCTGAGCAAGTCGACGCTCTTCCTCTCCGTCGGGGTCATCGACCACGCGACCGGGGTCCGCGACCTGCGGCTGCTGTCCGGGCTGGGCCGGCGCATGCCCGCGCTCGCGGTGATCGCCACGCTGGCCGCCGCCAGCCTGGTCGGCTTGCCGCCGTTCCTGGGGTTCGTCGGCAAGGAGGCCGCGTTCACCGCGCTCTGGGACGGCGGGCTGCCCGACCGGCTCAGCGCCGTCGTCGTCCTGGTCGGGCTGGTGCTCGGCTCGGTGTTCACCGCCGCCTACTGCGCCCGGTACCTGTGGGGTGCGTTCGCCCGCAAGCCCGAACTGCCGGACACCGCGCCGGCCGAGCTGGAGCACCACCCCGGTCCGCTGTTCCTCGCCGCGCCGGCCGTGCTCGCGCTCGCCGGGCTCGCCGCCGGCCCGGCCAGCCCGCTGCTGGACCACCTGGTGGTCCGCTACTCCGAGACCCTGCCCCTGATCGCCCCGGAGGCGGAGCACCTGGCGCTGTGGCACGGCCTGCAGCCGGCGCTCGCGCTCTCCGCCGTCACCCTGCTCGGTGGCGCCGCGATCTTCGCGCTGCGCGCGCCGTTCCACCGGCTGCAGCAGCGGCTGGCCGTCGGCGCCTCCGCCGACGAGGGCTACTGGAACACCCTGCAGGCCCTCGACCGGCTCGCCGTCCTGGTCACGGGTACGACGCAGCGCGGGTCGCTGCCCGCCTACCTCGGCACCATCCTCGTCGTCGTCCTGGCGCTGCCCGGGTCGGTGCTGTTGTTCCAGGCGCCGTGGCCGGACGAGTGGCGGGCGTGGGACAGCCCCCTGCAGGCGCTGGTCGGCGCGGTGGTCGTGACCGCCGCGTTCGTGGCCGTGCCGCTCCGGCAGCGCCTGTCCGCGGTGCTCGTCGTCGGCGTGACCGGCTACGGGCTGGCGCTGCTGTTCGTGCTGCACGGCGCTCCCGACCTGGCGCTGACCCAGTTCCTGGTCGAGACGCTGAGCCTCGTGGTCTTCGTGCTGGTGCTGCGCCGGCTGCCCAAGGACATCAGCGAACGGCACCGCCCCGCCGAGCGGACCGTCCGGGCGGTGCTGGCGGGCAGCGTGGGCCTGCTGATGGCCGGGGTCGGCGCAGCCGCGTTGGCCGCCCGCACGGCCACGCCGGTCTCCACCGACATGCCCGAGCTCGCGCTGGAGGAGGGGCACGGGGAGAACGTGGTCAACGTGATCCTCGTCGACATCCGTGCCTGGGACACCCTGGGCGAGCTGTCGGTGCTCGTCGTCGCGGCCACGGGCGTGGCCAGCCTGGTCTTCCTCCGCAGCCGCACCGGCGCGGTCGACCGGGCAGAGGAGGGGCAGACGTCCGGGGACGACCCGAGCCAGGCCCGGCGCGCGCCGAAGAGCCGGTGGCTCTCGGCGAGCTCGACCCTCGCGCCCCAGCGGCGGTCCGTGGTCCTGGAGGTGGCCACGCGCTTCCTGTTCCACCCGGTGGTCGTCTTCTCGCTGTTCCTGCTGTTCTCCGGGCACAACCAGCCCGGCGGTGGGTTCGCCGGTGGGCTGGTGGCCGGGCTGGCGCTCGTGCTCCGCTACCTGGCCGGCGGGAGGTACGAACTCGGCGCGGCCGCCCCGGTGCCCCCGGGCCTGCTGCTCGGGGGCGGGCTGCTGCTGGCCGGTGGCTCCGGGGTGGCCGGCCTGCTGCTGGGCGGGTCGGTGCTCGAGTCCGCCTACCTGGAGACCGACGTGGCGGTGCTCGGCCACGTGAGCCTGCCCACCGCGCTGTTCTTCGACATCGGCGTCTACCTCATCGTCGTGGGGCTGGTCCTGGACGTGCTCCGCAGCCTGGGTGCCGAGACGGACCGCCAGGAGGACGACCAGGAGCCGGCGGACACCGCTCCCGAGGAAGTGATCGCCCGATGACCCCCACCATCGTGCTGCCGGTCGTGATCGGTGGCCTCTACGCGGCAGGGGTCTACCTGCTGCTGGACCGCAGCCTGACCCGGGTGATCCTCGGCTTCATCCTGCTGGGGAACGCGACGAACCTGCTGCTGCTGTCCGCCAGCGGCCCGACCGGGCTGTCCCCGGTGTTCGGCTACGCCGAGGCGGAGGAGATGAGCGACCCGCTGCCGCAGGCCCTGGTGCTGACCGCGATCGTGATCACCTTCGGGGTGACCGCCTTCCTGCTGGCGATGGTGCACCGGTCCTGGCGGCTGGTCCGGCAGGAGGTCATCGAGATCGACGAGGAGGACCGCCGGGTCGCGGCCCGGCAGGGCACGGACGCCGACGACATCGACCCCGACGACCTGCCGACCGAGGACCGGCCCGCGGGCAAGGGGAACACCATGCCCTCCGACGTCGACGTGGAGGAGCAGTTGGCGCACCGGTACGGCGAGTTCGCCTCCGACGACATCGGGCTCCCGCCGACCCGGCGGAGCGACCGGTGATCGGCACCCTCGCGCCCCTGCCGGTGCTGCTGCCGCTGCTCGGGGCGGCGGCCGCGCTGCTGGTGGGCCGGCACCCGCGGGTGCAGCGCACGGTGAGCATCGTGGTCCTGGCCACGGTGGTGGGGGTCTCGGTCGCCCTGCTGCTCATCGCCGACGCCCAGGGTGCGGCCGCGGTCGCCGTCGGGGACTGGCCGGTCCCGGTCGCGATCATGCTCGTGGTCGACCGGCTCTCCGCGCTGATGCTCGTGGTGGCCAGCACGGTGGGGCTGGGGGTGCTCGTGTTCGCCGTCGGCCAGGGCACGGCCGACGGCGACGAGGAGACCCCTCTGTCGATCTTCCACCCGACGTTCCTGGTCCTCATTGCCGGCGTGAGCTACGCGTTCCTCGCCGGTGACCTGTTCAACCTCTACGTGGGCTTCGAGGTGCTGCTGACCTCCAGCTACGTGCTGCTCACCCTGGGCGGCTCGGCCCCGCGGATCCGCGCGGGCATCACCTACGTGGTGGTCAGCCTGCTCAGCTCGCTCCTCTTCCTCGCCTCGATCGCGCTCGTCTACGCCGCGACCGGCACGGTGAACCTGGCGCAGCTGGCCGGCCGGCTCGGTGACCTGCCCGACGGCACCCAGCTGATGCTGCAGGCCCTGCTGCTGATCGCCTTCAGCATCAAGGCAGCGGTGTTCCCGCTGTCGGCCTGGCTGCCCGACAGCTACCCGACCGCGCCGGCCCCGGTCACCGCCGTGTTCGCCGGCCTGCTCACCAAGGTCGGCGTCTACGCGATCATCCGCACCCAGACGCTGCTGTTCCCCGGCGGTGCGCTCGACGACGTGCTCATGTGGGCCGCGCTGGCCACCATGGTGGTCGGCATCCTCGGCGCGGTGGCGCAGACCGACATCCGGCGCATCCTGTCGTTCACGCTGGTCAGCCACATCGGGTACATGGTCTTCGGCATCGCGCTCGCGACCACGGCCGGGCTGGCCGGCGCGATCTTCTACGTGGTCCACCACATCGCCATCCAGACGACCCTGTTCCTGGTCGCCGGGCTGATCGAGCGGCGGGGCGGTACGACGAGCAGCGCCCGCCTCGGCGGGCTCGCCACCGCATCCCCCGTGCTCGCGGTGCTCTTCTTCGTGCCGGCGATGAACCTGGCCGGCATCCCCCCGTTCTCCGGCTTCATCGGCAAGGTCGGCCTGCTCGATGCCGGCGTCTCCGTCGGCGGCTGGCAGGCGTACGTGCTGGTGGGCGGTGCGGTCGTGACCAGCCTCCTCACGCTGGTGGCCATGTCCCGGGTGTGGACGCGGGCCTTCTGGCGGCCGTCGGCGCAGTCGGCCTCGGCCGACACCGCCGCGGCCGCGGCCCGTGACGCCGGGCCCGACAACGGCCCGGACGACGGTCCGGAGGACCCCGCCGCGGGCGGCGACGCGCCGGCCGACAACCTGCCCGAGGGGCTGGCCGGCGGGGCGACCTCCACCACGGTCGTCCGCCGGACGGGCCGTCGCGGCGCCTGGCAACGGCACGTCGCCGTGGCGACGGCGGGGCCTGCCGGGGGCGACGGGCAGCCGAGCGGCGGTGCGGGGGAGTCCCGGCCGGCGGTGCGGCCCCTGCCGGCGGTGATGATGGCGGCCACCGCGGCGATGGTGGTGCTCACCGTGGGGCTCACCGTGGTCGCCGGACCGCTGTACGGGATGACCACCCGCTCCGCGGCCGACCTCCGTGACCGCACGCCCTACATCGAGGCCGTCTACGGCGAGGGGGTGGACCGGTGACCGTCGACGCCCCCGGCCGCTGGTTGCGGCACCGGGCGCCCCTGCTCGTCTGGCTGGTGCTCATCTGGATCCTGCTGTGGGGCACCTGGAGCTGGGCGAACCTCATCTCCGGTCTGCTGGTGGCCCTGGCGGTCACCCTCCTGCTCCCGCTGCCGGCGGTCGTCGGTGGCGCGCGGGTGCACCCGGTGGCGGCGCTGTACTTCATCGGCCACTTCCTGGTGAACCTCACGGTCTCCAGCGCCCAGGTCGCCTGGCAGACGCTGCGCCCCAGCGGTGTCCGGCAGAGCGCGGTCATCCTGGTGCAGCTGCGCACCGACTCGGACCTGCTGCTCAGCGTCATCTCGCAGGTCCTCACGCTGGTGCCCGGGTCGATGGTGCTGGACCTGGACCGACGGCGGATGGCCCTGGGCGTCCACGTGCTGGACGTCGGCAGCGAAGCCGACGTCGAACGCCAGCGCGCGGACGTGCTGGCGACGGAGCGGCGGGTGGTGCGTGCGTTCGGCTCGGCGGAGGACATCGCTCGGCTCGACCGGGAGCCGGCCGAGCACGGCACGCAGGCCCCCGCCGGCGCGGAGTCGAGCCGATGAGCGTCATCGTGGGACTGATCTACGGGATGCTGGCTCTGGGCGCGGTGCTGGCGATGGTGCGACTGGCGCTGGGCCCCTCCCTGCTCGACCGGGTGGTGGCCACGGACACCATCCTGGTGATCGTCGCGGCCGGCCTCGCGGTGCACGCGGCCCTGGACCGGGACCCGACGGTCGTTCCGGTGCTCGTGGTCGTCGCCATGCTCGTCTTCGTGGGGGCTGTCTCGGTCGCGCGCTACATCGGCGGCATGCTGCTGCGCACGGGAGCGGACGACGAGGACCTCGGGATCTCGCCGGCCGCCGCGCAGCTGGAGACGCCCGAGGACGGGGGACGACGGTGAACGACTTCGACTCGGTGGCCGACTGGATCGCCGCAGCGTGCCTGCTGGCGGGTGCGTTTCTCTGCCTCACCGCGGGGGTCGGGCTGCTGCGCTTCCCCGACGTCCTGTCCCGGATGCACGCGGGCACGAAACCGCAGGTGATGGGCGTGCTGCTGATCATGATCGGAGGGGCCATCCGGCTCGCCGGCTGGTCGGCGACCTGGATGCTGCTGCTGGTCGCGGCCTTCCAGCTGATCACCGCCCCGGTCAACGCCCACATGGTCAGCCGGATCGCCTACCGGCGCCGGCACGCTGACCGCGCCGTGCTGCTGGTCGACGAGCTGGGCGGCGCGCAGCGCGGAGCCGAGCTGCGCGCCGGCGAGGAGGGGATGAGCGGTGACCAGCCCGCCGACGCCCCGACCGACCCCCCGACCGGGACGCACCCGACCGACGCCGCCCAGCCCGACGAGGCTCGTACGACCGGCACCGGCTGACACGCCGGGCCGCCGGCAACTGCCCTCGGCGGGTGTCCTGCCGAACGGCCGGGTGGTGGTGCTGCTGGCCGAGGCGCCGCGCAGCTCGGGCTGTGGGCAGCTGAGACCGCCCCCGACGACGCCGCGGTGGTGCTGGGGGAGGGCGCCGGCTGACCCGCCCGGCGCCCTCCACCGACGGCTCAGCGCTGGGCGCGGTTGACGGCGGAGACGATCGCCCGCAGCGATGCGGTGACGATGTTGGCGTCGATCCCGACGCCCCACAGCACCCGCTCGCCCACGGCGCACTCGACGTAGGAGGCGGCGCGGGCGTCGCCTCCGGCCGACAGCGCGTGCTCGGCGTAGTCGAGCACGCGGACGTCGACGTCGACGCTGCGCAGCGCGTCGACGAACGCGGCGATCGGTCCGTTGCCCCGGCCCTCCAGGGTGACCGGCACGCCACCGTCGACGAGGTCGACCCGGATCTCGTCCGGGCCGGTGCCCGAGGCGGTGTGCTCGTGACCGGCGAGGGAGAACCGGCCCCACGGGGCGTCGGTGTCGGGCAGGTACTCGTTCTTGAACGCCGCCCACATCTGCTGGGCGGTGACCTCGCCGCCCTCGTCGTCGGTGTGCCGCTGGACGACCGCGCTGAACTCGATCTGCAGCCGCCGCGGCAGGTCCAGCTGGTTCTCGGTCTTCATGATGTAGGCGACGCCGCCCTTGCCGGACTGGCTGTTCACCCGGATCACGGCCTCGTAGCTGCGGCCGACGTCCTTCGGGTCGATCGGCAGGTACGGGACCGCCCACGGGATCTGGTCCACGGTCTTCCCGGCGGCCTCGGCGTCGGTGGCCAGCGCTTTGAAGCCCTTGTTGATCGCGTCCTGGTGGGACCCGGAGAACGCGGTGTACACCAGGTCACCGCCGTAGGGGTGCCGCTCGTGCACGCCCAGCTGGTTGCAGTACTCGACGGTGCGCCGGATCTCGTCGATGTCGGAGAAGTCGATCTGCGGGTCGATGCCCTGGCTGAACAGGTTCAGCCCCAGGGTGACCAGGTCGACGTTGCCGGTGCGCTCGCCGTTGCCGAACAGGCACCCCTCGATGCGGTCGGCGCCGGCCCGGTAGCCCAGCTCCGCGGCGGCCACGGCGGTGCCCCGGTCGTTGTGTGGGTGCAGGGACAGCACGACCGCGTCGCGGCGGGCCAGGTTGCGGTGCATCCACTCGATCTGGTCGGCGTAGACGGTCGGCTCGGCCATCTCCACCGTCGCCGGCAGGTTCAGGATGGTCGGGCGGTCGACGGTCGGCTCCCACACGTCGGTGACGGCGTTGCAGACCTCGGCGGCGAACTCCAGCTCGGTGCCGGTGAAGGACTCGGGGGAGTACTCGAACCGGATCTCGGTGTCACCGGCCTGCTCGGCCAGCTTGCGCACGAGCCGGGCGCCGTGGACGGCGATGTCGGTGATCCCGGCCCGGTCGGAGTTGAACACGACCCGCCGCTGCAGGGTGGAGGTGGAGTTGTACAGGTGCACGATCGCCTGCTTGGCGCCCCGCAGGGACTCGAACGTGCGCTCGATCAGCTCGTCGCGTGCCTGGGTGAGCACCTGCACGGTGACGTCGTCGGGGATCAGGTCGTCCTCGACCAGCTGGCGGATGAAGTCGTAGTCGGTCTGGCTGGCAGCCGGGAAGCCGACCTCGATCTCCTTGTAGCCCATCCGGACCAGCAGCTCGAACATCCGCCGCTTGCGCTCGGGGCTCATCGGGTCGATCAGGGCCTGGTTGCCGTCGCGCAGGTCGACCGCGCACCAGCGCGGAGCCTGGGTGGTGACCGTCTCCGGCCAGGTGCGGTCGGGCAGCGGCACCGGGGTGAACGGCGCGTACTTGCCGATCGGCATCCCGGAGGGGCGCTGGGGGTTGCGGGCGTGCGGGTGGGACTCGCTCATGGAGGTCTCCTCGTGCGCGGGCTGTCGTGCGCGGACGGCGCAACAGCTCCGGGGGGAGGTCAGCAGGCGCCGGGTACGCGCGAACACCGCGGCGAGGGGGCCGACCTAGGAGAGGGCCTCGCCGCGGCGGGTAAGCAGGAGGCTGCCGCGCACGTCGGTCACGGTAGCAGCGACGCCTCGGCCCGGCATGTCCCCGGGCCGTCGTCAGCCCAGGTCGCACCGGCACGGGCACTCCACGACGTGCGGCCAGCGCTCCCCGGCGACCAGCAGGACGTCGCAGCCGGGCGGGCAGGTGCACACCGGGTCGGGTGACGGCGGGGGACGCTCGCCGGCGAGGAACCGGCGCTGCCGTTCCTCGGCGGCCCGCCGGGCGGCGGCCTGGGGGGGGGGCCGCCCCCGGGCGGGGGGGTCGGGGCGCCCCGCGGGGCGGGGGGGGTGGCACGCCCGCACCCCGAGAATCCGCCGCCCCGCCCTCGTAAGC
>NZ_JBJGZY010000050.1:0-26817 GCF_054050755.1 Modestobacter sp. SYSU DS0511 | reverse complement strand
GCGCACCGGTGTCGGGAGTCCAGTAGATCGAGGAGCCGTCGCTGCCGGCGAAGTGGTTGTACCGGCCCACGCCGTCCGGGGTGGACCGCGTCCCGGTCACCGGGTAGCCCAGCGGCCCCCGCTCCCAGGCCAGCTGCGCCCAGCGATCACGGATCGCGCCGTAGATCTCGTGCGTCCCGGTGGGGGTGCCGTAGATGGAGGCGCCGCCGCTGCCGTTGAAGTGGTTGTAGCGGCCGATGCCGTCGGGCGTGGGGAGCTCGCCGGTCACCGGGTAGCCCAGCGGCCCCCGCTCCCACTCCAGGCTCGCCCAGTGTCGGCGGATGTCGCCGTAGACCTCGTGCGCACCGGTGTCGGGGGTCCAGTAGATCGAGGCGCCGCCGCGGCCGGCGTAGTGCTGGTACCGGCCGACCTCGTCCGGGGTCGACTGCTCCCAGGTCACCGGGGGACCGAGGAGACCGCCGGCCTGGCCCAGCGACCGGTACGCCTGCTCGATCGCCGACCAGTTCACCGACACGCCCTGGTTGCGGGCGGCCCGCTCCCGTTCGGCGATGAGGGGCCAGACGTTGGCCAGGCAGCCCTGCAGCGAGATGGACTGCTGCTGCATCACCGGGGCCAGCTGGCCGCCGCCCGCGCAGTCCCGGTGCCCCAGGCCGAGCCAGTGCCCGACCTCGTGCAGGATCACGTACCGCTGGTACATCGGGAGCCCGAGCGTCCAGGAGCTCGTGCCCAGGCGCCACCGCTCGTCGTTGATGTAGACCGTCCGGCCGACCCGGCAGCTCCACGTGCTGCTGCAGCCGGGCGACGCGTTCCCGACCACGGCGGGGGACGCGAGGACGAGGTCGAAGTCGGCGCCGGAGGGGACCTGCTGGAAGGCGAGCGTGCCGCCGAGGCTCCAGCCGCGGTCGTCGGCGAGCGTCTCGGCCGCGACGGCGGTGAAGTGCCCGAGATCGCCGGAGACCGCGCCGCGGGTGGACACGGTGTAGGTGATCGTCCGCTCTGCGGCCTGGGCGGTGCCTGCGCCCGGCACGAGCACGGTCGCGATCGCGATCAGTGCGGCCAGGACGGTCGTCGCGTACCGGTTCATCTGCCACCTCGTTCCCCGCAGGCGACGCGGTCGCGCTCCTGCGCGTCGGTCCCCGGCGGGTGTCGGCCGGGGCGCCGGGGTGCGGGATCGGTCCCACCGGGCTTCCGTTCGCACGGTAGCGAGCCGACCGGGTGATGCGCGACCCCGCCGGAGGGGCCCGGTCAGCCGTCGACGTAGCGGTCGCGTTCGACGACGGGTCAGGCCTGGCCGGCGAGCTGGACGACGGCCGCGACCAGCCGGTCGCCGTCCAGCAGCACCCGGTCGTTGTGGTCGGCGCCGGGCACCTCGACCAGGTCGCGCAGGTGGGCAGCCGCCTCGGCCACCGCGCGGCTCTGCTCGGGCGGCACCACGGTGTCCGCGCTGCCCAGCACGACCGTGGTGGGGACGTCGATCCGAGCGACCTGCTCCGCCACCGGATACCGGTCCCACAGCAGCTGCCGCACGGGCAGGAACGGGTAGTGGACGGCGGCGACCGAGGCCAGATCGACGAACGGGGACCGCAGCAGCAGCCCGGCGGGCGGGTGCTCGGTGGCCAGTTCGGTGACCACCGCGGCGCCGAGGCTCTCGCCGAAGTACACGACCCGGTCGGGCGGCACCCCGGCCTCCTCGACCAGGAACGACCGGGCGGCCCGGACGTCGCGGGCCAGCCCGTCCTCGCTCGGACTGCCGTCGTTGCCGGCGTAGCCCCGGTAGTCGAACAGCAGGACGGCGAGGCCCTCGTCTCCGAGGGCGGCAGCGAGCGGCGCACGCAGGCCGCGGTGCCCGCCGTTGCCGTTGGCCACGAGCACCGCGGGGGCGTCCGGGTCGGCGGCGGGCAGGTACCAGGCGGCGAGCTCGAGCCCGTCGGAGGTGTGCAGGACGACGTCCCGGGCGCCAGGCAGCTCGGTGGCGACAGGACCGGGCACGCCACCGGGCAGGTGGACCAGCCGCCGCTGGAACCCCCAGGCCAGTGCGAGCAGCAACAGGGGCACGGCGAGGAGGACCCCGCCGGTGACCAGGACCGGGTGCCGCACCGCCCCAGCCTAGGGACGGGTGGCCCGGTGCCGGCGGATGTGACGGGTCGCCGCAGGACCGCCGCCGCACAGCAGGTGGATCGTCCCCGCCGGCTGACCCGACGCCGCTGGCTGCACCCGGCGACCGCCTCCGGGTGCGGAGCTCGGACCGGCGGACCGGCTGCACGCATGTCCAAGCGACCGGGCACCACCGTCCCTAGCGTCGGGGCATGACGAACAGCTCAACGACCGTGAAGGTCGCGGCGGTGCACGCCGCGGCCCCGTTCCTGGACCTCGAGGCCGGCGTGCAGCGTGCCTGCGAGTTCATCCGCGAGGCCGGCTGCGCAGGCGCGAAGCTGGTCGCGTTCCCCGAGACGTTCCTCCCCGGTTACCCCTACTGGATCTGGTCGCACACCACGAAGTACGCCGCACCGTTCTTCGCCGAGCTGTACGCCAACGCTGTCGAGCTGCCGAGCGAGGCGTCCCGGGCCCTCGGCGAAGCGGCCCGCGAGGCCGGCACCTGGGTGGTCATGGGGTTGAACGAGAAGGACGGCGGCACGCTCTACAACACCCAGGCCTACTTCTCCCCCTCCGGTGAGCTGGTCGCGCGCCACCGCAAGCTGCACCCGACCAATGCCGAGCGGACCGTCTGGGGCCGCGGGGACGGCCGCGACGTGTTCGTCGTCGACGCCGGCTTCGCGCGGGTCGGCGGGCTGATCTGCTTCGAGCACAGCATGGACCTCAACAGGTATGCGCTGGCCACCCTCGGCGAGCAGATCCACGTCGCGGCATGGCCGGCGATCAACGCGACGCACGCCGACCCGAACGCCGGCAACTTCGACCACTACGCGACCACGCTGGCCGCCGCGCACGCGATCTGCGCCCAGACCTACGTGATCGTGGTGCAGGGCCGGATCAGCGAGGAGATCGTCGAGCGTCTCGGCGTCCCGGAGGGCCCCGACGCCCCCACCGTGGGCGGTGGGCTCACCGGGTTCATGGGACCGGACGGGCGCTGGCTGACCGAGCCGCACCGGGACGAGGAGGCGATCGTCTACGCCGAGCTGGACCTGGGCGTGATCGCCTTCGCCAAGTTCTTCGCCGACGGCGCCGGCCACTACGCCCGCCCGGACGTCTTCAGCTTCGGCGTCGACCGCACGCCGCAGGAGCCGCTGACCACCCAGCGGGTCTCGGCGATCGAGACGGTGCTGAGCCCTGAGGACCGGCCACTCGCCGACCCCGAGGCGCTCACCGCCGGCGCCGTGCTCAGCACGGTCCCCCGGGGCTGAGCGACCCACCGACCCCCTGCGGCCCGGGTGGTCCCCCGTCCCCCGGGCCGCAGGGCCCCCGCAGGTCACCGCCCAGCCCGACCGCTCCCCTGGCTCAGCCGGTACTGGCGCGGCGAGAGCCCGTACGCCTGCCGGAACACCCGGCTGAAGTGCGCCGGGTCGGCGAACCCGCACGCGAGGGCCACCTCCGCGACCGGCACCTCGTCGGCCGTCGCAGCAACCAGCAGCTCGCGGGCACGCTCCAGCCGGACGGTGCGGACGTACTCGGCCACCGGCCCGGTCTCCGCGGCGAAGAGCTCGTAGAGGTAGCGCCGGGAGACCCCGAGGACCGCGGCCACGTGGCCGGGCGCGAGGTCCGGATCGGCGATCCGCCGGCCGATGAGCTCCTTCGCCGCGGTGAGCAGGGCTGCGCGGTCCCGGTGCGCCGGCAGCCGGACCGGTGGCGCCGACCGGACCAGCCGCTCGAGCGCGTCGAGCAGCGGCTCGAGTCCGCCGTCCGCCCGTTTGCTGGTGGCGGCGTGGATCAACCCGCGGCCGACCGCCCCGGCTGCCGCACCAGGCAGGGCGGTGGCTGCCACGGCGGCCACCCGGTCCCGGCTGAGGCCGAGCGCGTCCCGCGGGATGCGGGCGACGAGCAGGCCGAACCGGACGTCGCCACTGACGCTGTAGGGCTCGGAGGTGTCGTAGACGGTCATGTCCCCCGGCCCCAGCGCGACCCGTCGCCCGTGCTGGCTGACCACCGACCGTCCGTGCAGCCCGACGGCCACCTTGTAGTGGTCGGCGCCTGCGCCGTCGGCCAGCCCGCCGTCGCGGACCGCCGCGTGCGGGGTCGCCGACATCCGGCAGATGCTGACCTGGTCGACCTCCCGGGCGGAGATGACGCCGAGGATCGAACTGCCGGCCGCGGAGATGCGCATCGGCACCAGGAAGCGGGCGGTCGCCTGCTCCCACAGCCGGATCCGGACCGCGGGCGCGACGCGTTGCGCGTCGAACGCGGCTCGCTTCCCGGCTCCGCTCATCCAGCTGACCTCCCGCCCAACTGACGGCACGTGCTGGGCCGCCGTCCGTCTCGGACGCTAGCGGCGCAGTGTTGCCGCGCAGTTGCCGTGCACCGGCCGATCTCGGGCAGGAAATCGCCGATCGGTGCGACGGGCGGCGTCCGTGCCCCGCTGCCCGGTCAGCCGTCGACGTAGCGGTCGCGTTCGACGGCGAACTGGCCGGTGGCGGTGTTGGCGTCGATGAACTCCGGCAGCAGCGGCACCCGCACGGTCACCGTCACGCACAGGCTGAACTCCTGCCCGGGCACCAGCGCCGGCGTGTAGCTGCCGCGCGGCCAGAGCCGGGCGGGGCTAAGCCCCGCCCCGTCGGCCCCGCCCAGGTACTAGCCCGGCTCACCCCGTGATCCCGGTCTGCTGGCCGGCGTCCGTCCCGCTGTCGTGGCACGGTGCTGCCATGACCATCCGGTTCAGCCGCCGGCCCCACGACGTCGCGGCAGCCCGCGCCTTCCTGCTGACCACCCTCGACCGGCCGGAGGACCGGCTGCCCAGCTATGGCGAAGTGGCCGTAGCCATCGGCGCCGTAGCCCGCGGCGTGGCGCCCGTGCTCAACAGCATCGCGCGGCAGTGTCATGACAGAGGTGAGCCAGACCTGTCTGTGCTGGTCGTCTTGAGGGACACCGGTCTGCCGGGGAGCCTGGCGGGGCAGCCGGTCGACCCCGCCGACCCCACCGCCAGGCAGCGGTGGCGCGAGGAGCTGGAGCGGGTGCGGGTCTTCCCGTGGCGCGACTGACAGCCCCTCACCGAACGCGCTACCGGACGAAGCTTTGCGCGGTGGGCGGCGAGCCGCTTGGGCCGGGGGTCTCCGCCGCTCGCAAGTACTGCTCGCGGAAGTGCAAGCCGAGCGGTAAGGCGGGCAGCGACCGCTCGGAGTAGCCGGCGACGACGTCGTAGGGCAGCCGCACCCGCATCGCCGGTTGAGCCTCCGCTGCGTTGCCGCCGTTGGGCATTCGTCGTCGGTCCGACCCGAGCGGACCGACGACGAGTGCACACCGGCGAGCGGTCAGCCGTCGACGTAGCGGTCGCGCTCGACGACGAACTGGCCGGTCGCGGTGTTGGCGTCGATGAACTCCGGCAGCAGCGGCACCCGCACGGTCACCGTCACGCACAGGCTGAACTCCTCCCCGGGCACCAGCGCCGGCGTGTAGTCACCCGCCGCTCCGCAGCCCTCGCCGGGCGGGGCGTAGGCCAGCACCACGTCGGTCGCCGCCACCGACTGGTCGGCCACCGCGACCGCGACCGCGGCCTCCGCCCGGACCTGTCCGGTGGCCAGGTCCGGCGCCGTGGCCAATGCACGCCCGGCCTCCCGCGCCGCCGCGTTGGCCGCGAACACCCCGCGCTGCACCGCCGAGAACCCGGCGATCACGTAGACCAGCGGCAGGAACACCACCAGCGCCACGAACACGAACTCCACGATCGCCGACCCGCGCTCACCGTCCCCGCCCTGGCCGAGCCGGGCCCGCAGCCACCTCACCGGGCCTCCTCCACCGCACGCCCGGTCACCGACAACGGCAACAGGTCACCCAGCCCACCGATCAGCGACGGCACCGCGCCGGTGCAGCGCACCACGACCAGCGTCAGCCCCGTCTCGTCGGTCTCCTCCACCGACGAGCACACCAGCCCGGACGCCGTCCCCTCCGACGTCGCCCGCGCGATCACCTCGACCGCCCGCCCCGCACCGACCTCGGCCGGCACGTCCGCGTTCGCCGCGTACCGGGCACCCTCCTGGGCGCTCGCCACCACCACGTTGCGCAGGTGCACGTAGACCGCCACCTGCAGCACCGCCAGCAGCAGCGCCAGGATCAGCACCCCGACCAGCACGAAGTCGACGACCGCGCTCCCCCGCTCGCCGTCGTCGACCGGGGTCAGCGGCTCACTGGACGGTCGTGACCGAGGACAGCGCATTGCTCACCGCGGTCACGATCGCCTCCCGGAACGGGATCAGGATCGCCAGCACCAGCGCCGCGGTCATCACGGTGATCATCACCCAGCCGGGGACGTCGCCCCGCTCGGGCTCCCCGTCGTCCAGCCGTGCCACCAGGGCGGCGAGTGTGGCGGTCAGGTACGCGTAGGCGCGCATCCGTCGTCCTTCCTCTCGGTCACCGGCGTCACTGCGCCAGCGAGACGATGCTGATCAGGCCCGGGTACAGGGCGAACAGGACGGTGACCGGCAGCACCAGAAAGACGACCGGCACCATCATGGCGATCTCCTTGCGGCCACCGGCCTCCAGCAGCCGGCGCTTGCCGGCCTCCCGGACGTCGGCGGCTTGTGCGCGCAGCACCTCGGCCAGCGGGGTGCCGCGCTCGATGGCGACGACGACGCCGTCGACGAACCGGGCGAGCGCCTCCAGCGAGGTGCGGTCGGCGAGCTCCTGCAGCGCCTCGACCAGCGGCGTCCCCGCCCGGGCCCGGCCCAGCGCACCGCCCAGCTCACGGGCCAGCTCCCCGCCGGAGAGCCGGGTGACCCGGGCGATCGCCGCCACCGGGCTCTCCCCCGCGGTCACCGCCAGCGCCAGCAGCTCGGCCACCACCGGGAACTCGGCCAGCAGCAGCTCCTCGCGGCGCTGCACCTGCTGGGTCAGCCACCAGTCCCGGCCCAGCACGCCACCGGCCAGACCGGCCACGCACAGCAGCACCGCCGACAGCACGTTGACCGATCCGGTCAGCGCCGCGCCGACCAGGGTCAGCAGCGCGCCGCCGAGCAGGCCGAGGCCGCCCCAGACGACCTGTTCGACCCGGAAGTCCTCGACCGTGGTCTCCGCGCCCAGCGCGTCGAGCCGGCGGCGGACGGCGACCCGGCCACCGAGCAGCCGGTCGACGTGCCGGGCGCCGTCGGCGAGCACCGGGGCGAAGACCCGCCGGGCGGCGGTGAGCACGCCGGGTTGGGTCGCGGTGCCCAGCAGCCGGGACGGCGCGGGGGTGTCGTGCACGTAGGGCGCGAGCCGGTCGACCAGCCGCACCTGCCGGAACGGCGGGGAGAACGACACCGTGAGCAGCACCCCGCAGGCCAGGCTCAGTCCCAGCAGCATGCCCAGGACCCCGGCGGTCACGACGACACCTCGCCGCTCCGCGGCCCGTTCGCTCCGCTCCTCGCTCGCCCTGCGCCGGCTCGCCTCCGCGCTCGCTCCGCTCCTCGCTCGCTGGCGCTCGCTGCGATGCTCACTCGCTGTCGGCTCGGCTGCTCGCTGCGATGCTCACTCACTGCAGCACCCGGACGTCCTCGGGCAGCCGCCCGATCCGCTTCATCAGCCGGTACGCCACGACGCACACCGCGCCGCCGGCCAGCAGCAGCACCAGGCCGGTCGGGGTGTCGTAGGCGGTCAACGTCTGCTGCTGGGTGGCGAGCAGCAGCAGCACGGCCCACGGGGCGGCGACCGCCAGCCGCGCGGCCTGCACGACCCAGCCCTGCCGGGTCTCCAGCTCGGCGCGGGCGCGGGCGTCCTCGCGCAGGAAGGAGGCGAGCGTGCGCAGCACCCGGCCCAGGTCGCTGCCGCCGACCTCGCGGGCCACCCGCAGCGTCTCCACGATCCGGTCGCCCACCGGGTCGGCGAGGTCGTCCTTGAGCCGGTCGAGCGCGTCGTTGAGCCGCCCGGACGACCGGTGGTCGGCGGCGAACCGGGCGAAGTGCGGGCGCAGCACCTCCGGCCCGCGGACGGCGAGAGCACCCAGCGCCTCGGGCAGCGACAGGCCCGCCCGCACCGCCGAGGCCAGGTTGTCGACCACCTCGGGCCACACCTCGCGCAGGTCGGCGCGGCGCTTGGCGGCCAGCCGGCGCACCAGCAGGTGCGGGACGGCAGCGCCGAAGACGCCGAAGACGGCGCTGATGCTCACCGTCGCCGTCGTCAGCAGCACCAGCACCGCCGTCACCAGGCCGAGCCCGACCTGCAGCGCCACCAGCTGCGCGCCGTTGATGCCGGTGAGCCCAGCGGCGGCCAGCAGCTGCTGTCGCCGTCCCGGGCCCCGACGATCCGGCCGACGTTGCGGCGCCCGCGGCCCCGAACGCCAGATCAGCAGCAGGCCGACGCCGAGGGCCAGCCCGAGCAGCCCACCGGGGACGGTCACGCCTCCCCCAGCAGCGCCGCCAGGTCGAACCCGGCGGCGGCGAACCGCTCGGCGTGCGGCGGGTAGCCGTCGGCGCGCACCAGCCGCCCGTCGCGGGAGGTGAAGACGTCGGCGGTCTCGACCACGCTGCCCTCCGCCCGGCCCGGCAGCGCCACGATCTCCCGCACCCGCCGCTGACCGGACGGGTCGGTGCCGACGTGCACCACCAGGTCGACGCTGGAGGCGACGGTGGGGACGACGAACGCGTGGCCGATGTTCTCCCCGGCCAGCAGCGGCAGCGTGCACATCTTCACCACGGCCTCGCGGGCGCTGTTGGCGTGCAGCGTGCACATGCCCGGCAGCCCGGAGTTGAGCGCGATGAGCAGGTCCAGGCACTCCTCCTGGCGCACCTCGCCGACCACCAGCCGGGAGGGGCGCATCCGCAGCGCCTCCTTCACCAGCCGGCGCAGCGGGATCTCGCCGGCGCCCTCGAGGTTGGCCTGCCGGGTCTGCATCGCCACCACGTCGGGCAGCGGGATGCGCAGCTCGAAGACCTCCTCGCAGGTGACCACTCGCTCCCGCGCCGGGATCGCCGCGCACAGGCAGTTCAGCAGCGTGATTTGTTCACATAGACATGAGTCACTGTCAGTGGTGACAGTGACTGCCTGCTACGACCTGAGAGAAGAGCCAAAGAAGGGGACAAGATGACGCCATCATGTATGCTTCTCTTGGTCATCATGCCGATGCCAACGAGGAGATGAGGGGCTATGGATAGAGTGATGCTGCACGCAATGTCCCGTGCGGCCAGAGCCTTCGCGGACGCCGTCGACGAGGCGCTCATCGCTGATGAGGAACTCGACGTGCCGGAGGAGGCGGCCGCCGACTCGTCGAGCGGGGAGGTGCCCGTCAAGGGCAGCCCCGAGAGCATGTACGTAGTCCTCAACGAGTTCGCGTCCGTCAACGACCGCGAGCACCGGGGCGTCAGCCGCGAGGAGGCGCGCCAGATCGCGAAGATGGCGGGCATGGACCCCCGCGGGACGGCGGGGTACTACTCGATGATCCCGCCCTTGCTCGCGACCAAGGGCGACGGTCGCTGGATCACCGACGCCGGACGGGAGCGCCTGCGCCGACTGGGCCGGTTCGGCCCGAAGTAGGAACAGGTGGCCCGCGCCCCGGCCGCCCGACGGCCGGGGCGGGGTCCCCCGGCGACACAGAAGGACGTCGCATGGAGTACGACGCCCATCTGTCGCGAGTCGACCGCGCCGCAGAGATCTCCCAAGGCCGGGTCGTCTCGCTGGTGGCGGTTCTTCGGCGTGGAGCCGATGGCCGACGGTGCACGACTGATGCTCCGCGCTGGACCTGGACCGGGACCAGGGGTGGGTAACCTGGCGCGAGGACCAAGACGGCCAGTGGTACGGCGACTTCGCCGGGGAAGTGATCGGGCACAGCCCGCTCAGCGAACTCCGAGAGCGGGCGCGGGCGGCGGTGGCGGGACACGTCGACTCCTCGGGAGCCCTTTCCGCTGGTCAAGCAGGAACATGCCAGGCTGACGAGGGCAGGCCCGAACGTTGCTGACGGTGACTGAGGTCGATTTCGTAGTCACGAAGTTTCGGCGTGGCGTTCGCTCCATCAGGGGGCCGGCGAACCTCCCTATGCGGATCGCCAGGTGGCGGGTCTAGGCTCCGCCACGTCCGTCATTGGCACGACGGATGAGCCGGAACCGCTCAGGCGGCCGTGCTGCCGACAACTCCGGGGCGCCGCGTACGACGCCCTACGCCGCTCAGAAGAGCCCTTTCGGCCGCAACCCGAAGGGGCTCTTCACCTGTCCGGCGTAGCCACGCCGTCGCCTCTCGTGAGGACCCACCGAGAGTGACCCGTTCCGCCCGAACTGCCCTTCGTGTGCGGCTGTGACCCATGGCACGCTTCCAGGGCTACGGACGACCACGTGTCCTCGTCAGCCCGGAGTTGCGGCCGGACTGACGCAAGGGGACACCGGCCAGCCCGGAGCGAGTCGGCAGCACCCCACCTGGACCCAGCGTCCGGCGACCAGTGGCCAGGCGCTCCAGGTGGGTCCTAGACCGGACATGCCGGTCAGGACGCCTGAGAGGCCACTTTCCATGACCCGTATTCGGCGCTGCTGGCTCGCGGCGCTCTTCCCCCTCGTGATGGTCTTCGTCTTTCTTCTCGGTGCATCGCAGTCCGCCCAGGCGCAGGAGCCAGGCGACATGCACCCCGGATGCACGACGCAGACCGACCTCGTCCATGACCTCGACGTGCAGCGCACCGACCGCGGCTTCGTCATCAACATCGTGCCGACCGACTCGGGCCGCTACATCGGCGGAGGAGGAACTGTCGAGGTCTGGCACACCATCCAAGGGTGCGTAGCCGGCCTCTACGGCGACCTCGCGGACTCCATCTGGCAGCAGCTGGACTGCCACATGACCTTCGGGCCTCTGGGCGGCGGCGGTGACGTCTTTGAGTTGGAGTCCTGGGCGCCGCCGCTGTCGTTCCCGACCCTCCTCACCTACGTCACATCCAACTGTCTGAACGATCCCCCGGGACAGCCGTACGAGCCGAAGCCCTTGCCGGACGTTCTCGTCTTCTGATCTGAACCCGCGCCCCGTGAGGGCCGTGGCCGGTGTTCCGGCCGCGGCCCTCGCCGCGTGTGCGGCAGCAACAGCGGCGCGCTTGCCGGGCCCGCCGTGCGAGCGCCGACAGCGCCGAGCGGCTGGCCGCGGTAGCTGCAGGAGAAAGCGGGAGTCCGGGGGACGCCGCCGGGCGAACTGTGGACACCGGTCCGTTCCTGGTGCCGCCTGCCGGCGGGGGCGCACGGGAGTAGCAGGTCAGATCGATTCGGCTCCCGGCCGCACCATGCGTGGCGAGCTCAAGCCACACCTGTGCGGATCGACATATGTGGCCGCCGCCTTGGATTCGAAGGCGAGCGATCCGGCGAGCCGAGGCACCTGAACCGCGACCCCAGCGAAGAGCCGTGCGCCGAACCCGAAATGGCACCTTCACCTGCAGACTAGGCACATCAGGTGGTTCAGGCGTCCCCGCGCAGCAGACGACCTTGCCGGTGTCGACGTCACAGAGGCTGGTTCGGCGACGTTCCGCGAACAGCCGTTGGTTGCCAGCTGCCGGTGTGGGTGTGGGGAGCAGGTCGGACGGGGAGCCCTGTACCGACCAGGGCACGACGGTCGGCACGTTGGTCAGGTCGGCCGGGCCATGGTCGAGGCGGGGGCGGAAGACCCCGGCCTGCTGGCCGAGCTGCCGAGCGAGGGGCTGCGGGCGCAGGCCCGGGCGATGCTGAACCCGTCCGCGTCCCGTGGCCAGCTGCAGCCGCAGGGCACGCTCGGTGTCGACGTCACAGAGGCTGGTTCGGCGACGTTCCGCGAACAGCCGTTGGTTGCCAGCTGCCGGTGCGGGTGTGGGGAGCAGGTCGGACGACGGTCCAACTATCGACCGGGGCACGACGCCCGGCACGCTTCTCAGATCGGCCGGGCGATGATCGCGGCAGGAGCGGAGGACCCGGTCCTGCTGGCGGAACTGCCGAGCGAGGCGCTGCGGGAGAAGGCCCGTGCCATGCTGGTGAACCGTTCGCCGACGCGAGGTCTCCTGCAGCCGGATAGCACGTCCGTGCGCCGCAGCTCGCAAGAGAGGCCGGCTGTGGAGTCCGAGGCGCTGCCCGTGCCGCCGGGGGACTCGTCGGAGCAGCGGGGAGCCGAGGCGGTGATGCTGGCAGCGTTGGGCGAGCGGCTCGGGGTGGCACTTTCGCCGACGCGGTTGCATCTGTTGGACGGGTCTGTCGTGGAGGTCGATGGGGTCGGCTCCGACCCGGCCGTGCTGGTGGAGGCGTGGGCGCATCAGGGGCCTACGAAGCCGGCGCAGCGGAACAAGGTGCTGGCGGACGCGTTCAAGCTCGTCTACGTCGCGTCCCAGCTCCAGGTGGCGCACCGCAAGGTGCTGTGTCTCAGCGACGACGAGGCTGCCCGGCCGTTTCTGGGGCGGTCTTGGTACGCGGAGGCACTGCGCTCCATGGAGGTGACGGTGGAGGTCGTCCCGCTCGGGGAGGAGTGGCGGGAACGTGTGCTCAAGGCCCAGGCCCGGCAGTACCGCTGACCCCGACTTCTAGTAGTTCGCCGGTCACTCACCACCTGGCCCACCAGCACCTTCCCAAGGCTCACCAGCACCTTCCCAAGGGTGTGGACCGCCGCCTCCGGTCGGGAACCGAACGCGACTGTGACACGGCCGGCGCCTGCGGCTCGGCCTGTCCTGCCTCGAACTGTCACCCCCACTTGCGACCATGATGGTGACACCGACCGCAGGAGGCCAAGTGCCCACGACAGGGCTCACCAGCGCACCGTCCGACCAGTTGTCCCTGGGGCTTGATACGCCGAACGAGGACGCCTGGCGCCTGGTGCCAGCAGGCGATCTTGAGGGCATCCCCGTGAGGGCGCTCGACGTGCCGGAGAGCATCCCTGCAATGGCCTACGGGACACATCAGTTCTTCAGGTACTACGGGAAGTTTCCATCCATCGTCGGTCGAGAGATGGTGACGCGCTTTTCCCCCGAGGGGGGTTGCGTACTTGACTACTACTGCGGCAGCGGCACGACTCTCGTGGAGGCCCAGATCGCTGGCCGGCGATCGTTTGGACTCGACGTCAATCCGTTGGCCGTCCTTGCGGCCAACGTTAAGACCGCGTACCCGGATCTAAGCGCGCTTCGGACGGGATTCGAGGCAGTGCTGGCCAGCATCCCGGAGGAATCCAAGTGGCGACCATCAAAGCCTCCGAAGTGGCTCGACAAATGGTTCTCTCCAGAGGTTCAGGCGGATCTTGCCCGGTTGCGTGAGGCCGTGCTGAGGGTCGAGGACCCAGCACTCCGAGACTTTCTGACCGTGGCATATCTCGCTATCGTCCGGCGGGTCTCCTGGGCCTTCGATGGCGAGATTCGGCCGCACTTCAACCCCAACAAGCGGCCGCGCAACGTCATACCTGCATTTGCCAAGAAGACTGCCGAGATGCTCGATGGGTTCGTCGATCTCAACAATCGACGCCCGCAATCAATCCCCGCTCGGGCGATGTTCGGCGACAATCGGGACGCATCGAGCTACGCGGCGCTCCTGAACGACGCGAGCCCAGACCTCGTGGTTGCGCACCCGCCGTACTTGAACTCGTTCAACTACTTCCCGGTATACAACCTTGAGTTCGCCTGGTCGGAAGAACTGCCCGCTGTCTGGACGGAAGCCCCGAGCCTCGCTGCGGCCACCGCACTGGAAGAGAAGTCGTGGCCTGCAACGAACGACCAGATAAAGAGCGGCTACTACGAGTCGATCTTTGCTTCCGCGAAGACCGCGGCCGGACATATGCATCCAGGGTCCATCCTGGCGATCGTCATCGGCGACGCAACGATCCGCGGCGTTCTTGAGCCTGTGCACCTCAACGTGTGGGACGGACTACAGGAGCGAGGGTTCGAACCCGTCGAGATCTGGTACCGGACAACGCACTACGGGATCGGGAAGTACGCCTACAGTTCTCGGGCCGACTACCACGGCGATGCCGCTGAAAAGCGCGACGGGATTCTTTTTCTGCGTGCAGCTTGATCGTCCGGTCTCAAAGTGGGTTAACCCGGGCAAGGTGGCTCGAAATGACATCCGCCAACGTGCCGTCCTCCTCGGCGATTGGGACGAAGTCTGCATCCCCGACCTCGAACCCATCGCCAGCGAACTTCGTCATGCCCGCGAAGTAGTTGCTGAAGAAGGTGATTTGGTCGGAGCCTTCCGTGCGGAGTGTGTCCACGTACTCGAAGTAGCGAATGATCGCCTCGTCGGTCACCGTCCACGTGGAATCGACGTACTCGCGGAAGATTTGCCGGTCCTTTTCGGTCCAATGGATCCCGTTCCCGAGCGCCACTAGGCTTATGAATTGACGCTGGCCCTCCCCGGCGCCGGCGTAGCCCGCGTTGTAGCGGCGACTTAGGTCAATCGCCACGAGGGACGCCTGCTTCGCCTTCTCGATGGTCTGGATCCCCGAACCGAGTTTGTCGGAGCCCTTGAACCGCTGAGCGCCGACACGCTTGCTCTCCAAGGCCGCCAAGAGGTTGTTGTGATCGATGAGGTCGATCTCGCACACGTCGCCGGAGATGGACTGGACTCGCAGGTCCAGACCTTCTGCAGCCAGATCCTGCCGGAGCCTTGAGTTGGCTGGCGGCGGCCCACCGATTGCGATGCCGGCCCTCGTGTCTCCGTAGCGGACCGTGACACGCCCGAGGGGCTCCTCAACCTTGACCACCGTCGCGGAGGGGACTCCCGGCAGGGGATCCCCCGCCCGAAGGAAACCCTGTGGCTCACGGGCATACCAGGCGAACTCCACCTTGTGACCGGTGCCGCTCGCACCTGTGAGCATCCGCTCCAGGTACAAGCCACGCGACGTCAGCGGAGAAGCCTGCAGGTACTTCAGCAGGATGATCTCCTGCATCACGCCGATCTTGCGACCGACCGTGCGGCCCGTCTCGATGCTCGTGTGCTTCTCGAAGTAGTAGAAGATCTCCGAGATCCTCGGGTCCCGAGCCGTCGACATCGCTGTCCCCCGTCGCTGTCCGTATCAGTAAGCGCAGCGACATTAGATGGTGGCGAGGGAGTGCCCACTCTTGGGCTCGGCGACTACCGGGCTGCACCTAGGCGCTGGACCACGATCGCGGACGCTGCGCCCGGCCGGATGACGATGTGCCTGCGGGACAACGGCCAGTTCGTGGCGATGGCCGTCGGGTCGGGTAGCCGGGTCGGTGACCGGCGGCTCCTGCTCGGCGTCGTGCCGTCCGCGGTTCTCGTGCCGCTGGTCGTCGGGCTACTGCTGTTCTCGGCGGTGAAGGTCCGGCGGCACGCCTAGTGGAAGAACGACCACCGCTCGGACGCCACACGTAATACGGGCCGCCCCCGGTCCGGCCCCCGTAGCCGCTGATGAGCGACTCGCGGCGACCGGAGTTTCGCGCATTTCGCGCTACCCCTACGCGCGGGCGCGGGAGAGGCCCCGAAGTTCCGGGAGTTTCGGGACTCACGCTTCGCGCGCGTGCGCGACGCACCCATGGCGCCGAGGCCGCCCCCACGGGCGTCTCCACGGTGATCACTGACCAGGCTCCAAGAACTCCTCCTCGCAGCCCGGATGGACATCCAGTCCCACGGCAGGATCGACGGGGGTATCGCACAGCCGGCATGGGGGTCCTGAGCCCGGTCGCCGGGTCAGCGGCCAGCCGTCCTCCTCCAACATCATTTCCGTTCCCGTAACTGCCTCCTTCCGTTCCGCTCCGTACCGCTCCGTACCGGGTGACCTCTGATGTGACGTCTGCTGTGACGTGTCACGTGACCCGTCACCGGCCCGAGCAGCGGCGCAGTTCCGAGGCAGGCATAGCGAGTGGTCATCGGCGTGGTGCAGGCGGCTGCGACGAGTCGTCAGCGCCGACCGCTCCCGGCGCGCCGTCACCACGACGGACGGTTCCTGCCAATCGGCGAACCGCAGGCCGATGTACCAGGCGTCGCCGCGGTCCTCCCACCACTCGGCGTGCACCAGTTCCTTGACCGCCGTCGCCGGGTCGTCGGTTTCCCCGAAGCGACGTAGGTCCCGTTTCGGGATCAGCAGGTCGAGCTGTCGCCGGTTGGACCAACACAGCGCGTCCACATACGTCCGGTATGCGGCATCGGACAAGTCGCGGGCGGCGTCGGAGAACTCCTCACCGAGCTTGGTCCAGGTCATCGTTCAGTCCCGACGTACAGCCGCTGAACGCCCCGACGCCGCGACGGACGGCCGGAGAGGGTGTAACCGACCGGGACCACGATCCCGGCCCGTACGGCTGAGTGGAAGCGAGCTCCCCAGCGGCACGGGTGATCCGGCGCCGGGATAAGGGCCGCCACGTCGTCGGCGGAGAACGGTCGGCCCACCGCGGCAAGGTGGCCGATTGCGCTGTCGGCACACGACCGCCAGTCGGGTTCGGCGTTCGAGTTCGCTACCGCGATGCCGTAGTCCCGAAGGGCCGCGGACAGTGGCCCGTTCGCCACGGGGGCGGCAAGTTTCTCCCGGCCCCTAGACTCGGCCGTGAGAGTCGACGGCGTGGCTGCGGTCTGACTCTCAGATCGGCCGGTTCCTGTGGCGGGGGCCGGCCTTTCACTTGCCCTCACGCGGCAGCACCGCCCGAGCTGTCCGGGCCCGACGCGGGTGGGGGCTGAAGGAGCAGCGCCAACCGCCGGCGCTGCTCGTCGGTCAGCGGTGGGGCAGCAGCCAGCGTGCGATCGATGTACTCCTCAAGCCGAGCGGCGCGGTAATCCCGGCGGAGCTGGTCGGCCACCTGTGTGTCGTCGGCGTGGTAGCGGACGTGGGTGGCGAGTCGACTACGGATTTGGGTGGACCGGTTGTGCACGTGATCCTCGGTGGGATTCGGGAGCCCACCGGCCCGTCCTTCCCAGCAGGGAGCGACCGACCGGCAGACATCGGATGCCTACGGGTCACGCTCGACCTGCCAGGTGGGGGATTCACCCGGCTGTCGTTCGGCGCTTGATGGGCTCGGTTCCCGGCCGACCTGACTCCGCCCCAGTCCCTACTGGGGCGTCCAGAGGCGCCTAGCGAGTTGATGCGGTGCAGCCCCGGGAACACCCGGCGGCTGCTACTGCTTAATCGTAGTCGCACCACTACAGACCGCAGCGGCCAGCCGTGTGGCCGTGCTCACAGCAGCGCCGGCTCGGAGCGACCGCCGGCTCAGCCGTTCGCCCCCTTCCAGCGGATCGCCACCGCCTCGGGATCGAACGTTCGAGCGCCCTGGCGCGTCCGATGGACGGTGATGGTCAGTAGCGTGTCCACGATGGCGCGACGGCGGGTCAGCGGAAGTGCTCCCCACGCCTCGGCGACGTCCTTGGCCCCGACCAGTCCGTCCAGGAGGGGTGCAGGGTCCACCACACGGGCCCGTCGCTCAGCCTCCACGAGCATGGGGCGCAGCTTGGCGGTGATCCGCTCTAGCTGCCGGCCGTCGATGACACCCTCGGCGTACTGATCGGCAGCGTGATCGAGGCGGCCCCGGAGTTGCTCGGCGTCCGCCAGGGCAGCGGCGCGCTCGACGCGGTCGTCCGTGGCGAAGAGGCCCACGGCATCCGGCCGCGCCAGTCGCGCCGTGACCACACGCACGACCAGGTCATCCAGATCGACCTTGCGACGGATCACGCATCCGGCGCTGGAGCATCGGTACGACGGGACGCCTCGGTTCTGGGCGACGCGGAGCGTGGCACCACAGACGCCACAGCGTGCGATACCGGACAGCAGATGGGCGGCGGCCGTGCCCGTGGTCGTCTTCCGACCCGGGTCGGACAGAACCGCCCGCAGCTGCTCCCACCGCCCACGGTCGAGAATGGCGTCCCACATTCCGTCGCCGACAACCTCGCCGCGATGAACGCGCAGGCCGGCGTTGCGCTCGCGGAGGACCAGGGCGCGGACCATGTTCTTGCCCCATGGCTTGCCGGTGGGCGAGGGGACGCTCTCAGCGTTCAGCGCGGACGTCACCGATCGCAGTGACTCCCCGGCCAGCAAGGCGTCCGCGATCCGCCGAACGACGGCAGCCTCCTCGGGAACCACGACCTCACGCACGCGACCGTCGGGGACGTGCTGGCGCTGCCAGCCATAGGCGCGGCGCCCGTGAGGACGTCCGGCCGTAGCGTTCTGCTCCAAGGCTCGACGCACCCTCTCTGACTTATGTTCGGACTCGTGACGCGCGATGCTGCCGAGCAGGCGCGCCGTCAGCCTGCCGTTCGCCGTGGACAGATCCCACTCCCCTGCCTGCACGGTGACCACGTCGACCCCGGCCCGCTCCACCGCGACAATGAAGCTCTCCAGGTCGACCGGGGCGCGGTGTAGACGATCGGGGTCCCACGCCAGGACGACGTCGACCTCGCCCGCCTGCACGGCCTCCATGAGCCGGGCGTACTGGGGGCGGGGCTTGCCGGAGTAGGCGCTGACGTCGTTGTCGATGTAGGTGCCGACGACCTCCCACCCGTGCCGACGAGCGAGCTCGTGGCAGTCCTGGCGCTGACGCTCGACCCCAAGGCCGAGACCCCGGCGGTCGTCACTGATGCGGCAGTAGACGGCGGCGCGAAGCACGTCGGCGAGGGGAGGGCCGGGCCGGGGCGCAGCGTTGAGGGTGGCGGTCACCCCCCAAGTATGTCAGTTCGTACAGTTGACGAGCGTCGTCTTCCCCGCCTGCGTGCCACCGGCGACGAGGATGTTCAGCCCGGCCGCGACCGCCGCCTCCAGGAACCGCGCTGCCTGGGTGGTGATCGTGCCCAGCGCGACCAGCTCGTCGAGGCTGTGCGCCTGCAGCACGAACTTCCGGATGTTCACCGCCATGTGCCGCCGGGTCACATCCGGGATCACCACGTGCAGGCGCGACCCGTCGGGCAGCATCGCGTCGACGAACGGCGTCGACATGTCGATCCGCCGACCCGAGGTGCGCATCATCCGCTCGACCAGGTCGGCCAGCTCCCCGGCGCGCAGCACCGTCGTCGTCAGCTCCGACCGGCCCCGCCGCGCGACGAACACCCGCCCGGGCTCGTTGACCCAGATCTCCTCGACCTCCGGGTCGTCGAGGAACCGCTGCAGCGGCCCGTACCCGGCCACCCGGTCCAGCACGTCCCGGACGACGGTCTCCGGGTCACCGATCGCCGGCAGCGCGGAGGACAGCGACCGCTCCGAGTAGTCGGCGACGACGTCGCGCACCAGCACCCGCACCGGCGCCGGGTCGGCGAACGGGTCGAGCCCGCGCCGGCGGATCAGCTCGCGCACCTCGCCGTCGACGACGTCGACCGCCGAGCCCAGTACCGGCACGATCCCCCCGTCGAACAGCCCAGATGCCTGCAGAGTGCAGCGACTGTAAGGGGAGATCGCGTTCCGGCGGGGAGCCCCTGTGGACGAAGCGTGACCGGTTCACCCGGCACTTCACCCGTTCAGGCGACCGGCCGGCCAGAGCCACCTGGCAGCTGGCTACAGCCGCCGTAGCGAGTTCACCGCCGAGGCGTGGACTGCCTGGTCAGCCGGCCAGGACGACGCCGTCGACGGTCGGGGCGCCGGCAACGGTGAGCGACAGGCCGGCCCGGTCGACCACGATCCGGACCTCCTCGGGGTCGTCCGCGCCGTCGACGGCCGAGGCCAGCTCGCGGTAGGCGGCGAGCTGCGCCTGCACCTCGCGGGCGGTCGCGCCGTCCCCGGCCAGCTGCGCCCGCTGCTCGGCCCGGGTCAGCAGCTCGACCCGGGTCGCCAGCGGGGTGAGTGCGGCCCGCTGCGCGGCGGCGAGCTCGGCCGCAGCCTGGTTGCGCGCCAGCTGGTCGTCGGCCGGCGCAGCGGTGGATCCGCAGGCGGTCAGCGCGAGGGTGGCGGCGGCGAGGACGAGGGCGGTGCGGAGCGAGGGAGTGCGCATGATGCCTTCCGGTGTCGGTCCGGCCCCAGCGGCCAGGACCGCTCGATGCCCTGCCCGACCGTGCACAACCGGATGGCGAACGACCGATCACCCGTCGGAGGGAGGCCGGTCGTCCCAGGACCGGTCGGGAGGCTCCGGCAGGATCGGGGCATGACCGCCGCCGACCCCCGCACCGCCCCGACCACCCGCGAACGGCCGCACCCGATCTGGAGCGCCCTGATCGGGCTGACCTCGCTCGGTGTGCTGCTGCAGGGCCTGTGGGCCGGGTTGTTCCTGCGCCCCGACGCCGACGGCAGCACCTGGTACACGCTGCACCAGCGCGGCGCCGAGATCACCCTGACCCTGGCCGCGATCGCCACCGTCGCCGCCGCGCTCTGGCTGCGGCACCGCCGCGACCTGCTCATCGGGACGGCGCTGCTGTTCGCGCTGCTGGTCGTCGAGTACTTCCTCGGCCGGGCCGGCGACGGCAGCCTCCCGCTGCACGTGCCGCTGGCGATGCTGCTGCTGGGCCTCGCCGTCTGGCTGCCGATGGCCGCCCGGCGCCGGTAGTCAGCCCCCGTGACCGCCGGCGGGCAGGTGCCCGCGCTCGTCGGGGACGTCCGGGGTGCGCTGGCCGCGGCCGGCGACCCGGAGCGGGGCCGCGCCCTGCAGGCCTACCTCAAGACCACCGAGCCCTGCCTCGGGGTGCGGCTGCCCGAGGTTCGCCGGATCGTCCGGGACGCCGCCGCCGCGCACCCACCCCGCTCCGCCGCCGACATCGGCGCGGCGGCGGAGCTGCTCTGGCGCGACGCCGGCAACCGGGAGGAACGGCACGCCGCCATCGCGCTCACCGGGCTCCCGGCCGCCCGGACGGCGGTCGAACTACTGCCGCTGTACCGGGAGATGATCACCACCGGCGCCTGGTGGGACCTGGTCGACGGCGTCCAGCCCCGGGTGCGCGACCTGCTGCTCGCCTTCCCCGGACAGCTGCGGCCGGTGCTGCGCGACTGGGCCCGCGACCCCGACCGCTGGCTGCGCCGCAGCGCGATCACCGCCCAGCTGGGCGCCAGGGAGCGCACCGACACCGCGCTGCTGGCCGAGGTGATCGAGGTCAACGTCGCCGACCCGGAGTTCTTCGTCCGCAAGGCGATCGGCTGGGCGCTGCGCGACCTCGCGAAGACCGACCCGGCCTGGGTCCGGCAGTTCCTCGCCGAGCACGGCGACGAGCTCAGCCCGCTCTCCCGCCGGGAGGCGGCCAAGCACCTGCCGAACTGAGGCTCAGTGCGCGGCGCCCTTGCGGCGGTGCACCGTGAGGTTCATGACCAGCACGATCAGCGCGCCGACGACGAGCCCGATCAGCGCGCTGGCGAGGGTGTTGACCAGCCAGCCCACCACCGAGCCGAGCGCGCCGGTGGCGTCGGCCGCCGCCTCCTCCAGGTGGTGCACCACCCCGTAGACGGCGTGCAGCCCCAGCTCGTCGCTGCCCACGAGCAGGATGTGCCCGCCCACCCAGAGCATCGCCGCGGTGCCGACCACGGTGAGCAGCGCGAGCACCTTCGGCATGGCCGCCACCAGCCCGCGCCCGAACCGGGCCACGCCCGCCCGCCGCTGCTGGGCCAGCCGCAGGCCGACGTCGTCCATCTTCACCAGCAGCCCGACGAACCCGTACACGGCCACGGTGATCGCGACCGCGACGATCGCCAGGATGACCGCCCGGGCCACGAACCCCTGGTCGATCACCTCGTTCAGCGAGATCACCATGATTTCGGCGGACAGGATGAAGTCGGTGCGCACGGCGCCGGAGACGATGGTGTCCTCGTCGGGGAGCGCCCCCTCGTCCGTGGTGTGGTCGTCGTGGTGGCCCGCGACCTTGGCCCACAGCTTCTCCGCGCCCTCGTAGGCGAGGTAGCAGCCGCCGATCATGAGGATCGGGGTGAGCAGCCAGGGCAGGAACTGGCTGAGCAGCAGCACCGCCGGCAGCAGGATGAGCAGCTTGTTGCGCAGCGACCCCAGCGCGATGCGCCGCACGATCGGCAGCTCCCGCTCGGCCGCCAGGCCGCGCACGTACTGCGGGGTGACGGCGGCGTCGTCGACCACCACGCCCGCCGCCTTGGCGCTCGCCCGCCCGGCCGCCATGCCGACGTCGTCGATCGAGGCCGCTGCGGCGCGCGCCAGCACCGACACGTCGTCCAGGAGCGCTACCAGTCCACCCGCCACCACAAGTCCTTCCGGTCGGTCAGCGGAGCGTGCTGACCCCGACATCTTGCGGTGTCGCGCCGATCCCCGCTCGCGCGCCGCGCGCGAGCGGGGACCGGTGCAGCGGTCAGAAGGTGATGACCAGCCGTCCGCGCACCCCGCCGGCCTCGAGCCGGCGGTGCGCCTCGGCGGCGTCGGCGGCCGGGAAGGTCCCCGCCACCCGCAGGGTCAGCACGCCCTTCTCCACCGCCTCGCGCAGCCCGTCGAGCTTCTCCTGCTCCTCGGCGTACTGGCCGACGAACACCGGCGTCACGTGCAGGTCGCGCTCGCCGTTGCCGGCGTAGCCGCGGACCGTGGTCACCTGGCCGCCGTCCTTGACCGCGGGCAGCACGGCCTCGTTCTGCACCGCGCCGTCGGCCAGCCCGTCGACGCCGTCGGGGAACTGCTCGCGGATCCGGTCGGCGACGTCGTCCCCGCGCCGGACGACGACGTCGGCCCCGAGCTCTCGGACCAGCTCCTCGTCGGCCTCCTTGGCGTCGGCGACGACGGTGAGCCCCTCGGCCTTGGCCAGCTGGATCACGTACCCGCCGAACGCCCCGGCCGCGCCGGTGACCGCCAGCACCTGCCCCGGCTGCAGCGCCATCGCGTCGAGCGCCTGCCGGGCGGTGAGCCCGTTCATCGGCAGGGTCGAGGCGGCCGCGTCGCTGGCGCCGGCCGGCACCCGGGCGATCGACCGCGCCGGCAGCACGATGTCCTCCCGGTAGGCGCCGTGCTGCCCGCTGGGCACCACGATCCCCATCACCCGGTCCCCCACCTGCAGGTCGGTCTCCACGCCCTCGCCGATCTCGGCGAGCACCCCGGCGAGGTCCATCCCCGGGACGTACGGGAACTCCTTGACCTGGTCGCGCTCGACGTACCAGCCGCTGCGCAGCGCGGTGTCGGTCGGGTTGACCGTCGCCGCGGTCACCCGCACCCGCACCTGCCCGGGGCCCAACGGCTCCTGCGGGACGTCGACCAGCTGCAGGGCCTCGGGCCCACCGAACTCCGTCACTCCGACTGCTCTCATGCCCTCCGGCCTACCCCACCCCTCGTGCCGGGCACACCGGACGACCACGTGGCGGAAACCACGCGACTCACAGCCGGCGCGCAGGCCGGCCTGGGCGCAGCTCCAGCGGCGGGCCCGACGGTTGCCGCATGCCACCGCTCCCCCTGGCGGGCGACGCACCCGCCCGCGCCGTCGTGAGCCCGCCGCCCGTCGTGGACGTCGTCGTCCCGGTGCACGACGAGGAGACCGACCTCGGCCCGTGCCTGCGCCGGCTGCACGCCCACCTGTCCACCCAGCTGCCCTACCCGTTCCGGATCACCGTGGCGGAGAACGCCAGCACCGACCGCACGGTGGAGGTCGCCCGCGCCGTGGCCGCCGAACTGCCCGGCATCGAGGTGCTGGAGCTGCCCGAGGCCGGCCGCGGTCGGGCACTGCGCGCCGCGTGGCTGCGCTCGGACGCCCCGGTGCTGGTCTACATGGACGTCGACCTCTCCACCGACCTCGCCGCGCTGCTGCCGCTGGTCGCCCCGCTCATCAGCGGCCACTCCGACCTCGCCATCGGCACCCGGCTGGCGCCGTCGTCGCGGGTGGTGCGCGGCGCCAAGCGGGAGGTGATCTCCCGCGGCTACAACCTGCTGCTGCGCGGCGCCCTGGCCACCCGGCTCTCCGACGCGCAGTGCGGGTTCAAGGCGATCCGGGCCGACGTCGCCGCCCGGCTGCTGCCGCTGGTCGAGGACACCGGCTGGTTCTTCGACACCGAGCTGCTGGTGCTCGCCGAGCGCAGCGGACTGCGGATCCACGAGGTGCCGGTCGACTGGGTCGACGACCCGGACAGCCGGGTCGACATCGTGGCGACGGCGAAGGCGGACCTGGCCGGCATCGTGCGGATGCTGCGCGCACTGGCGACCGGCCGGCTGCCGGTCGCCGAGCTGCGCGCCCAGCTGGGCCGCGGCCCGCTGCCCGGTCCGCTGGCCGACCCCGTGCCGGGGGTGCCGGCCGGCCTGCTCGGCCAGCTGCTGCGCTTCGCCACCATCGGTGTGCTGTCCACGCTGGCCTACCTGGTGCTGTTCGTGCTGCTCCGCGGGGTGGTCGCCGCCCAGCTGGCCAACCTGGTCGCCCTGCTGCTGACCGCGGTGGCGAACACCGCGGCCAACCGGCGGCTCACCTTCGGGATCCGCGGCGCCCCCGGCGCCGGCCGCGCCCACCTGCAGGGGCTCGTGGTCTTCGGTCTCGGCCTGGCCCTGACCAGCGGCACCCTCGCCGTCCTGCACGCGGTCACCCCGACGCCGTCGCGCGGCACGGAGCTGCTGCTGCTGCTGGTCGGCGCCAACGCGCTCGCCACGCTGCTGCGCTTCCTGCTGCTGCGCGGCTGGGTGTTCCGCGCGGACCGGGCCGCGAGCCGCACGGGGTCCCGGTCCGAGACCCGCACCACCGACCCCGAACCCGCCTCCCCCGCGCTGGAGACCTCCCGATGACCACCACCGTCCTGCCGCCGGCCGCGTCCCCCGCGCCGGCCGCCCCTGCCCGCCCGTCCCGGGCCCGTTCGGCACTGCGCGGTCCTGCCGCCGACCCGGCCTGGGTGCGCCCGGCGCTGCTCGCCCTGCTCGCCGCCACCGGTCTGCTGTACCTGTGGGACCTGGCCGCCTCGGGCTGGGCCAACGCCTTCTACGCCGCGGCCGTGCAGGCCGGCTCGGAGAGCTGGACGGCGTTCTTCTACGGCTCCTCCGACGCCGCGAACGCGATCACCGTGGACAAGCCACCGGCGTCGCTGTGGGTGATGGCGCTGTCGGTGCGGCTGTTCGGGCTGAACTCGTGGTCGCTGCTGGTGCCGCAGGCGCTGATGGGCGTGGCCACCGTCGGGGTGGTGTACCTGGCGGTGCGCCGCGTCGTCGGCCCCGGCGCCGGGCTGCTGGCCGGCGCTGCGATGGCGCTGACGCCGGTCGCGGTGCTGATGTTCCGCTTCGACAACCCCGATGCGCTGCTGGTGCTGCTGCTGACCCTGGCGGCCTACGCGCTGACCCGGGCGCTGGAGACGGCCAGCCGGCGGTGGCTGGTCGCCGTCGGCGTGCTGATCGGGTTCGCGTTCCTGACCAAGACGCTGCAGGCGATGCTGGTCGTGCCCGGCTTCGCGCTGGTGTACCTGGTCCTGGCGCCGACGACGCTGCGCCGCCGGGTGGTCGACGTGCTGCTCACCGGCCTGGCGCTGGTGGTCAGCGGCGGCTGGTGGGTCGCGGTCGTCGAGCTGGTGCCGGCGTCGATGCGGCCCTACATCGGCGGCTCGCAGACCGACTCGGTGTGGGAGCTGATCTGGGGCTACAACGGCCTGGGCCGGCTGACCGGCAACGAGACCGGCAGCGTCGGCGGCGGTGGCGGCTGGGGTGAGACCGGGCTGGGCCGGCTGGTCAGCAGCGAGATCGGCGGTCAGGTCGCCTGGCTGCTGCCCGCCGCCCTGGTGCTGCTGATCGCCGGGCTGGTCGCCGTCGGCAGGTCGCCGCGCACCGACCTGCGCCGCGCGGCGCTGCTGACCTGGGGCAGCTGGCTGCTGGTCACCGGGCTCACCTTCAGCCTGATGGCCGGCATCTTCCACGCCTACTACACGGTGGCCCTGGCACCGGCGATCGCGGCGCTGGTCGGCATCGGCGGCGGGCTGCTGTGGCAGCGGCACGGCAGCTGGTGGGCGCGGATCGTGCTCGGCCTGACCCTGCTGGGCACGGCGCCGTGGTCGTTCGTCCTGCTCGGCCGCTCCGCGGACTTCCTGCCGTGGCTGCGGTGGGTCGTGCTGGTCGCCGGAGTGCTCGCTGCGCTCGGGCTGCTGGTCGCCCACCGGATCGGCCGGGTGATGGTGGCGGCGGTGCTGGCCGTGGGCATCCTGGCGGCGCTCGGCGGCCCGGCCGCCTACGCGGTGCAGACCGCCGGGACGGCGCACACCGGGTCGATCCCCTCGGCCGGGCCCACGGTGGCCGGCGCGGGCTTCGGTGGCGGCCGCGGCGGTGGCCCGGGCGGCGCGACGGGCGCCGGGCCGGCCGGGCAGGGCGGACCCGGCGGCACGGTGCCCGGCGGGCAGGGGGGTTTCGGCGGGCAGGGCGGCTTCGGCGGGCAGCCGCCGACCGGCCAGGCGCCGGGACAGCCCCCCGGCCAGACCGGCACGACCGGCGCCCGGGGCGGCGGGGCCGGCGGTGGCATGGGCGGGCTGCTCGGCGCCACCGACCCCAGCGAGGAGGTGGTCACCGCGCTCGAGGAGCAGGCCGACTCCTACACCTGGGTGGCCGCCGCCGTCGGCTCGAACAACGCCGCGGGATACCAGCTGGCCACCGGTGAGCCGGTGATGGCGATCGGCGGCTTCAACGGCAGTGACCCCTCCCCGACGCTGGCGGAGTTCCAGCAGTACGTCGCCGCCGGCCAGGTGCACTGGTTCATCGGCGGCGGGATGGGGATGGCCAGCGACGGCGGCAGCAGCGCGTCGGCGGAGATCGCCGCCTGGGTCGAGGAGACCTTCCCCGCGCAGACCGTCGACGGCGTGACGCTGTACGACCTCAGCGGCGCCACCGGCTGACCTCCCCGCCGGCAGTGGGGGGGGGGGGGGGGGGGGGGGGGGGGGGGGGGGGGGGGGGGGGGGGGGGGGGGGGGGGGGGGGGGGGGGGGGGGGGGGGGGGGGGGGGGGGGGGGGGGGGGGGGGGGGGGGGGGGGGGGGGGG
>NZ_JBJGZY010000049.1:0-27056 GCF_054050755.1 Modestobacter sp. SYSU DS0511 | reverse complement strand
GTTGTCGGCCGGGGTGCTGCCGCCGGGCGGGACGCTCACGCCCCGGCCTGCGGCGCCGGCGCGGTCGGGACCGGACGGACCTCGACCGGACCGACCGCGGGGGGGGGGGGGGGGGGGGGGGGGGGGGGGGGCCGGGCGCCCCCCCCCCCCCCCCCCCACCACCATCAGTCGGCTGTCAGGTCCCGGCCCCCGCCGGCACCGTCGGGCAGGATGTTCCGGTCGAAGATCGACAACGGGATGCTGATCGAGACCGCGCTGTTCGGGATGTCGACCACCCCGCCGATCCGCCCGTCGATCGGTGCCGCCCCGAGGAACAGGTACGCCTGCTCGAAGGTCCAGCCCATGGCCGGCATCAGGTAGTTGATGGCGTTGAGGCAGGCCTGGCGGTAAGCGACGGTCGCGTTCATGTAGTAGTTCCGGCCGTCCTCGACGCTGATCCCCTCGAAGGTGAGGAACTCCGAGTAGTTCGGGCCCACCCGCCCGGGCTTGAAGAACGGCATCGACTGCTTGTAGCGGTCCATCCCGCCCTTGATCAGGTCGAAGTGAAGGTCGATGAAACCGGGCATCTCGATCGCCCCGCAGAAGGTGATCTCGCCGTCCCCCTGGGCGAAGTGCAGGTCACCGATGGAGAACTTCCCCCCGGGCACGTACACCGGCATGTAGACCCGGCTGCCCACGCCGAGGTCCTTGATGTCGACGTTGCCGCCGTGCTCGCGCGGCGGGATGGTCCGGCAGGCCTCGGCGGCCGCCCGGTCCAGGTCCGCGCCGCGCAGCGTCCCCAGCAACGCGTCCTTGGCCAGCGGCGGCAGGGCCAGCGCCGGCACCTGCGGTGCGCCGGGGACGTCGCCGTCGTGTGCCGGGACGTCACCGGTGACCCGGTCCGGGTTCTGGTCGATCAGCGCCTGCTCCCGCCGGTTCCACTCCGCCAGCAGGTCGGGCGAGGGGGCGCAGCCGAAGAGGCCGGGGTGGGAGTTGCCGATGAACCGGACCCCGGGCACGTGCCGGCTGGTGGTCCAGATGCCGTCGAGGTCCCAGATTGCCTTGGACGCCTGCGGGGAGTAGTCGGTGAGGAAGCCGCCGCCGTTCTCCTTGGCGAAGATCCCGGTGTAACCCCACTCCTGCTCCTGGAAGGGGCCGATGTTCACGATGTCGACGACGAGCAGGTCACCGGGTTCGGCGCCCTCGATGGCGAACGGCCCGCTGAGCATGTGGCACGGGTCGATGTTCATGTCGCGGATGTCGTCGGCGTCGTCGGTGTTGCGGACCTGGTCGTCGGTCCAGTCCTTGCACTCGATCCGGTAGGTCCCGCCGGGGGCCACGGTGGCGGCGGGCGGGATGTCGGGGTGCCAGCGGTTGTGGCCGGGCACCGTCTGGTCGCGCATCGACACGCTCAGGTCGCGGTTGATCTCGAAGATCACTTCGGGCACGGGGAGCTCCTCGGGTCGGGGTGGACGGTGGTCGGGCGGGTCAAAAGCTCGACCGGGGGACGCCCATGCCGGGGTCGATCCGCGTCGGTCCGGACGCCGAGGGGGTGACGTCGACGTCGAAGATCCCGGTGGGCAGGTAGACGGTGGAGCAGGAGTTGGGGATGTCGACGACCCCGGACAGCCGGCCCTCGATCGGGGCGGCGCCGAGGATCATGTACGCCTGCTCGGGCGACCAGCCGAACTTCGTCAGGTAGTCGATCGCGTGCAGGCAGGCCCGCTGGTAGGACAGGTGCGAGTCGAGGTAGCGCTGCTCGTCGTCCAGCGTCACCGAGGTGCCGGAGAAGGCCAGCCACTTCTCGTACCGGGGGTCGACGTTGCCCGGCATGAAGACGGCGTTCTCGCCGACCCCGTAGGTCTCCATGCCGCCCTTGATCAGGTCGACGTGCAGGTCGATGAAGCCGCCCATCTCGATGGCGCCGCAGAAGGTGATCTCGCCGTCGCCCTGCGAGAAGTGCAGGTCGCCCAGCGACAGCTTCGCCCCGGGCACGTAGACGGGGTAGAAGACCCGACTGCCCTTGGTCAGGTTCTTGATGTCCTGGTTGCCGCCGTTCTCCCGGGGCGGGGCGGTGCGCGCCGCCTCGCCGGCGACGCGGTCGAACTCGGCACCCGTCAGGCCGCTGAGGATGGCGTCGTCCGGCAGCGGGGGCAGGGCCAGCGGCGGCACCCGGTCGGGGTCGGTGGCGATCAGCGCGCCCTCGCGCCGGTTCCAGCGGGCCAGCAGCTCCGCCGACGGCGCGGTCCCCATCAGGCCGGGGTGCACGATGCCGGTGAACGAGACGTGCGGGACGTGCCGGGAGGTCGCCGTCTGCCCGGCGAAGTCCCAGACCACCTTGTAGGCGTCGGGGAACTGGTCGGTCAGGAAGCCGCCGCCGTTCTGCTTGGCGAAGATGCCGGTGTAGCCCCAGCCCTGCCCGGCCAGCGGACCGGAGTCCTCCTGCGGGATCGGCCCCACGTCGAGGATGTCGACGATCAGCAGGTCACCGGGCTCGGCGCCCTCCACCGCGAAGGGGCCGCTGAGCACGTGCACCGTGGACAGCGGCGCGTCCCGGATGTCGTCGGCGGAGTCGTCGTTGTGGATCGCCCCGTCGAACCACTCGCGGCAGTCGACCCGGAAGGTGTCCCCGGGGCGGACGGTCACCTGGGCCGGGATGTCGGGGTGCCAGCGGTTGTGGCCGATGTGCTGCTGCTCGGTGAACGGCTTGCTGGAGTCGAGGGGGAACAGGCGCTCGGGCATGGTCTGGCTCCTTGGCTCGGGTCTGGCTGCGGGGGCGGTCGGCCGACGGCTCGGTGGCGGGCCTCACCCCCGCCGGTCGGCCGGTGCGTCCGCGGCGGCCGGCGGGGGCTGCTCCGCCACGTCGTCGTCCAGCTGCGTGGCCCGCCGGTCGCGGAACGCAGGGAACAGAGCCAGGGACAGCAGCAGGACGACGGCGAGCACGATCGCCCACGTCATCACGTTCTCCACCCACGCGCCCGTCATCAGCAGGAACGCGGGGACGGCGCAGGTCACCACCCCGGCCACGACGGCGACCAGCCCGGTGAACCGGGTGAGCTCCTCCCGCTTCAGCCCCAGCACCAGGAAGAACAGCGCCCACAGCACCGCCCAGTACAGCCAGATGACCCCGAAGGCCGGGTCGTCGAGCCGGCCGAAGTTCAGCCCCGCGTAGACCACGGCGCAGCCCGCCACGAAAGCGGAGAACCAGCCGAGCCCGGTGCCGTCCAGGCCGCGGGTCAGGTTCAGGCCCACGTACAGGTAGGTGAAGCCGAACAGGTAGAGGCCAGAGGCGCCGAGGATCGCGTCCGGGTCGCCCCCAGAGGTCACGATCAGGTAGGTCGGCGTGAACACCTGCAGTCCGCCGACGAAGAAGTTCAGCGGTGCGGCCGCCCGGGCGTCCACCCGGCCCAGCAGCATCAGCCCATTGACGATCAGGACCGCGCCGACGTACAGCAGACCGACACTGGCCATCTCGGCCCCTCCCCTCTCGTGCAGTCGATCGGGATCTGCGGAGGGCCCCGACCTCAGGGCCGGGGCAGCCGGCTCAGGGCCGGGTTGCGCAGCACGTCGGCACGACGACCGGAGCCGGGTGCCGGAGGCGGCGCGGCGACGACGTCGGGCTGGTCGCCGCTGCGCTCCGTGCGTTCGATGAGGGCCCGGCGTGCCGGGGACCCGAACGAGAGGCGGGGCGCGGTGAACACCCGCGTGGCGGTCGAGCCGCAGGCCGGGCACTCGACCGCGGCGGGCGCGGCGCCCATCGCGCAGCGGGTCTCGGTCGTGCCGTGGTCGGGGCAGCGGTACAGGTAGACGGCGATGTCGGAACCTCCGGGTGCACCGGCGGAGGGCACTCGGCCCTCCGGACCAGGTGGACCCTCGTCGCGTCCGGGCGGGACGGTCAAGGCACTGCCGGGCCGGGGCGGGCCCCCGCCCCGACCCCGGGCGGCGCGTCGTGACGCACTGGCTGGAGCCGGACGGGCGTGTCGATCGGAGCCGATGGTGTGCCCCGGACGTCCCGCCGCGCCGGGGCGGGGTGCTCGCCGGCCGGGAACCGCGCCGGGCAAGGGCGCGACGGTCGGTGCTGACGAGCGGGCCCGGAGGTGGCAGTCTCACCGTCCGTGACCGCCGTCCCGCCGCTGCCGCCCCCCTTCCGGGCCGGGCACTGAGGGTGGGGTCCCCGGACGCCGCCGAGCGCGCTCGGCGGGAGGAGGAGGTGCGCGCGGCCACCAACGCCGTGCTGCGCCGCATCGACCCGCCGCTGCCGCACGCGGCAGGCGGCCCGCTCGCCGGGGTCCGGGTCGGGCTGACGGACAACATCGACACCGCCGGGCTGCCCACCACCTGCGGCTCGGCGTACTTCGCCGACCGGGTCCCCGACGCCGACGCCGTCGTCGTCACCCGGCTGGCCGCGGCCGGCGCGCAGATGGTCGCCAAGCTGAACCTCTCGGAGTTCGCCGTCGGCCTGACCAGCCAGAACTCCGCTGCCGGGCCGGTCCGCAACCCCTGGGCGCTGGACCGGCTGCCCGGGGGCTCCAGCGGCGGGGCCGGCGCCGCGGTCGCCGCCGGCCTGGTCGACCTGGCGCTGGGCACCGACACCGGCGGCTCGGTGCGGCTGCCGGCCGCGGCCTGCGGGGTGACCGGCCTGCGGCCGGGGATCTCCGTCGTGCCGGACGCCGGCACCTTCCCCGTCTGCGAGCTGGTCGACACCGTCGGACCGCTGGCTCGCAGCGTCGAGCTCGTCGCCCGCGCCTTCGCCGTCCTGGCCGGCCGGCCGCCGCGCACCCTGCGCCCGGCCGTGCCCCGGCGGATCGGCGTCCCCGAGGCGTGGTTCGACGACCTGGACCCCGGCGTCGCCGAGGTGGTCGCGGCGGCCGCCGGCGTGTTCGCCGACGGCGGCGCCGAGCTGGTGCCGGTGACCGTGCCGGGGATCAGCGTCGCGCAGGACGTGCTCTACACGATCGTCTACTCCGGCATCGCCGACCTGCACCGCGAGCGGCTGGCCGCCCCGGAGCTCTTCCAGCCCGACACGCTCGCCCGGCTGCGGGTGGGCGAGGGCGTCTCCGAGGGCGACCGGGCCGGGGCGATGCGGGTGCGCGCGGAGTACCAGCGCGGGCTGGAGGAGGTGTTCGGGCAGGTCGACGTGCTGCTCACGCCGACCCTGCCGGCGGACGTCCCGACGGCGGTCGCCGTGGACGACGTGCTCACCCTGACCCGCCGCCTGGGCACGCTGACCGCGCCGTGGTCGCTGCACGCCGGCCCCACGCTCGCCCTGCCGGTCGGCCGGCACCCCGGCTCCGGCCTGCCGGTCGGCGCGCAGCTGACCGCCGCGGTCGGTGGTGAGGACCTGCTGCTGGACGCCGGCGCCTGGTTCCAGCAGCGCACCGGCTGGCACACCGAGCTGCCGCCCTGCCGGGCCGACTGACCCGGCACGCGGTGGCCGGTCCCCGGATCAGGCGCCGGCCACCTCGCCGGTGGCCGCCAGGGTCCGGACGGCGGCCTCCCGGTCCGCGGCGGCGAGCAGCTGCCCCGCGGTGGTCAGCGTGATCCCGCGGTCGGCCACCCGGCGCAGCACCTCCGGCAGCGCCCGGACCTCCACCTCGCGGCGCGCGGCCAGGTCTGCGGCGAAGGAGCTGCCCGGCTGGAAGGTCCCCCGGCCCAGCCCGTCGTGCAGGCAGACCACGTCCCCCGCCCGGACCGTGCCGGCGACGTGGCCGGCGACCACCTCCCGGGTGCCGACGCCGTCCGGGCCGCGGGTGCAGGACCAGATCCACACGTCGTGGCCGAGCTCCGCGCAGACCCGGAGCCCGTAGCCGGTCAGCTTGCCCCGGGCGGGGCGGAAGGCGGTCAGCGGCTGCTGGACGAGCGCCTCGACCTCCTCCTTGCCGCGGACGATCTCCTCGCGGACCTGGGCCGGCGTGATCCTGGTCTGGTCGAGGTGGCTCCAGGTGTGGTGGCCGATCTCGTGCCCGGCGGCGGCGATCTCGCGCAGCAGGTGGGGGTGGGTGACCGCGTTGTGGCCCATCACGAGGAAGGTGGCGGTGACCCCGGCCGCGGCCAGCGTCGCGAGCACCCGCGGGGTGAACTCCGGGGTGGGGCCGTCGTCGAACGTCAGCGCCGCCAGGGGCTGCTGGACCGGCAGCGACCAGACCACCCGCGGCGCGCCCCAGCGGCCGGGCTCCTCCCACACCTCCGGGAACGCGGCGCCGACCCCCTGGCCCGAGGTGCCGTCGGCCGGGGGACGGGGCGCCGGGACGAGGTGCGCCGGGACCGTGCCGGAGACGGCCTCGGCCACGGCGGCCGAGCCGAGCCCCAGTGTCACGCCGGTCGCGCCGGCGCCCAGCAGGAACCGCCGTCGGCTCGTGCCCCCCGCCATCCGTCGCTCCCTCTGCCCGGTCCCGGCCCGTTCCCCGGCCGGGTGCAGGCGCACGGCTGGTCGGTCGGGCGGACGCTAACCCAGGAGGCCGGGCCCGGCCGGTGCACCGGCTGGCGTGTCGCCGCGGGAGGGATGAGCGCCGGCCGGACCCGACAGGCGCCGCAGGCCCGGCCGACTTAGCGTGACCGCGTGACCAGCCGGCTGGTGGCACCACCGGGCGGGGTCGACGCGGCGCCGCCCCCGGTGCACGCGGCCCCGCGGCTGCGTGGCGTCGACGCCCTGCGCGGGCTGGCGGTCGTCGGGATGCTCGCCGTCGACAACCGCGGGAACGACCGGATCACCCGCCAGCTGCAGCACGCCGAGTGGGACGGGCTGCACGTGGCCGACGTGGTCTTCCCCGTCTTCCTGGTCGTGGTCGGCGTCTCGATGCCGTTCTCCCGGCGGGCCACCCGGCCGCGCGACGTCCTGATCCGGGTGCTGAAGCTCGGCCTGCTGGGTTGGCTGGTGGTCACCGCGAAGTACGGCCCGGGCGCCACCGGGGCCGGCGTGCTCGGCCACATCGCCGGCGCCTACCTGCTGTGCTGGCTGCTGCTCCGGTTCCCCCGGGCGGTGCAGCCGGTCGCGGCGGTCGCCGTCCTCGCGGGGCTGACCCTGGCCACGCAGCTGGCCGGGGCGTCGCCGGCGCGGTCCTGGGGTCAGGCCGTCGACGGCGCGCTCGGCGTGCCCTTCTCCGCGGAGGCCCCCCACTCCTACATCGGCAGCGCGGTCACCGTCTTCATCGGCGTGCTGGCGGGCCGGGCGCTGCAGTCCGCCCCCGGGCGTGCCGTGCTCGCCCGGCTTGCCGGCGGGGGGACGGCGCTCCTGATCACCGGGCTGGCGCTGACCCCGCTGGCCGCGCTGAACAAGCGGCTGTGGTCGCCGTCGTTCGTGCTGGTCACCGGCGGGATCGCGGTGCTGGCGCTGGCGGCGCTGCACTGGCTGGCCGACCAGCGGGGCGTGCGCCGCCCCCTGCGGCCGGCGGAGGTGCTGGGCGCCAACGCCATCGTGGCCTTCGTCTTCTCCGAACTGGTCTTCCGGGCTGCGCTGGGCGATGCGGTGCAACCGGCCGTCGACCGCTGGGTCACCGGCCTGGTGGGGGCGACGCCCTCGGCCTGGCTCTACGCCGCCGCGTCGGTCGCGGTCATCTGGGCGGTGTGTGCGCTGCTGCTCCGCCGTGGGGTCGTCGTCCGGGTCTGACGCTGCCGGTGGGTGCTCCGCCCGGGCCGGTGCAGGCGGACGGATCCGGGGCGCCGGCCTCCGTTGACGCCGTCCTGTGACCTGGCTAACGTTCTGTGCGAGAAGAGCACTCATGTTCGCATCACGAACACACGAGTGTTCCCGCTCCGGGAGAACGGACGGCCGCGATGGAACTGCACGAGATCCTCGACCCCACCGGCGCCGGCGAGCAGGGGCAGGACACCGCCCTGGCGCCGCGCACCCGCACGCTGCGGGGCGCCACCCTCGGGCTGCTGGACAACGGCAAGCCCAATGGCGCGGCGCTCCTCGAGGAGTTCGCCCGCCAGTTGCGCGAGCGGCACGGCGTGGGCGAGGTGCTCATGTTCACCAAGCCCTACTTCGGCACGCCGGTCGAGCCGACCCAGACCCAGCGGATCCTCGAGGAGTGCGACTTCGCGATCACCGCGATCGGTGACTAGGGCTCCTGCAGCGCGGCCAGTGTGGCCGACGGGATCCTGCTGGAGCGTGCCGGCGTGCCTGCCGTCTCCATCTGCACCGACGCCTTCCGCATCACGGGGGCGGCCATGGCCAGCGGCTACGGCTTCCCCGGCTACGAGTACGTCTCGTTGCCCCATCCGGTGGCCAGCCTGACCGCCGAGCAGATCCGGGAACGGGTGACCGCCGCGCTCCCGCAGGTGCTGGAGATCCTGGGGGTGGAGGAGTGACCACGACGCTGGAGGCGATCGAGCACTGCTACGAGAAGGGCTGGACCGACGGGCTGCCCGTCGTCCCCTGCACCCAGGAGCAGCTCGACGCGTTCCTCGCCACGGTCGACCGCGACCCGGACGAGACGGTGCTCGCGATGCCGCAGATCAACCGGGCGATCACCGTCCGGCTCGCGGCCGTCAACGCGGTGATGGCCGGCTGCCGGCCGGAGTACTTCCCGGTCGTGCTCGCCGGCTGGGACGCCCTGCGCGAGGAGGGCTACGTCCGCAAGGGCATCTGGCAGAGCACCACCGGCACCGCGCCGCTGCTGCTGGTCAACGGGCCGGTGCGCGAGCAGCTCGGGCTGAACAGCAAGGGCAACGTGTTCGGCCCCGGGTTCCGGGCCAACGCGACCATCGGCCGGGCGCTGCGGCTCACCGCGCTCAACGTGCTCGGCGTCCGCCCGCACGAGCTCGACCAGGCCACCCAGGGCACTCCGGCGAAGTACACCTGCTGCATCGCCGAGAACGAGGAGGAGTCCCCCTGGGCCCCGCTGCACGTCGACGAGGGCCACGCCCCCGGTGACAGCACGGTGGCGGCGATGACGATGCGCTCCACCGTGCACATCGAGGCCCGGCACACCTCGGTGCCCGAGCAGCTGCTCACCGACATCGCCGGCACCGTGTCCCGCACCGGCGCCCTGATCCACGCCGGCATCAGCGCCTGCATCGTGCTCGGCCCCGAGCACGCCCGGCTGCTGGCCGGGCACGGCTGGAGCAAGCGGGACATCGCGCAGTTCCTCTACCAGGCCTCCTTCCGCACCCGCGCCGAACTCGACGCCGTCGGCAAGGGCGCGGTCTCCCAGGTCAGCCGCTGGCGGGTGCCGACCGGCCACCCGGACGGCGAGGTCGACACCGGTCCCGACCCGGACCGCGACGGCATCCACGCCCTGGCCTCGCCGGAGTCCGTGCTCGTGGTGGTGGCCGGGGCGTCGAACGCCGGGGTCTCCGCGGTGGTGGAGACCTTCGGCCCGCGCGGCGGACGCCCGGCCGTCGCCCGGGTGCAGCCGGCCGCGCCGGCCGGCAGCTGAGGAGAGGCGATGCCCGCAGCCACCGTCGTGACCGGCGTCGAGGAGACCCGGGCCCTGGCCGGCCGCTCGCTCGGCACCAGCTCCTGGGTGGACGTCACCGCCGAACGCGTCGACCGGTTCTGCGCCGCGACCGGCACCCGGCCGCCTGACGGCCCGGCCGGGCCGACGGTGCCCGGCCTGCTGGTGCTCTCGCTGACCACCACGATCATGCCGGAGCTGCTGGAGTCACGCGGGTTCACCCTGGCGGTCAACTACGGCTGCGACTCGGTGCGCTTCCCCGCCGCGATGCCGGTCGGCGGCCGGGTGCGCTGTACCGCCGGGGTCGACGCGGTCGACGCCGTGCCGGGCGGGGTGCAGATGGCGCTGACCCTGGTGTTCGAGGCCGACGGCCAGGCAGAACCGGTCTGCGTGGCCTCGACCCTGGTCCGGCGGTACCTGTGACCGGGCCGGTGCCTGCCGGTCGGGACGACGTCGCCTCCCGGCTCGAGGCGGTGGCCGACGCGGTCAGCGCGCTGGACCCGGGGCGGGCGGCCGTGTTCGCCGGCGAGCGGGCGGTCACCTGGGCCGGGTTCGACGAGCAGGCGGCCCGGTTGGCCGGCCACCTGGCCGCGGCCGGGGTCGGCCCCGGCGCCCGGGTCGGCATCGGGCTGCACAACTCCCCGGAGTACCTGATCGGGGTGTTCGCCGCCCTCAAGCTGCGCGCGGTGCCGGTCAACGTCAACTACCGGTACCGCGCCGCGGAACTGGCCCAGGTCCTCGAGTACGTCGCCGCCGAGGCAGTGCTGGTGGACGACGACCTGGCTGCCCCGCTGGCCGCGGTGGCCGCCCGGCTGCCCGCCCTCCGCACCGTGGTGTGGTGCGGCGCCGGTTCCCCGGCCGACGGCGCCGTCGCGTGGGAGCAGGTGCAGCGCGCGGCCCCGCTGCCCCGCGGCGAGCGCTCGCCGGACGACCAGGTCTGGCTGCTCACCGGTGGCACGACCGGGGCGCCGAAGGCCGTCGTCTGGGACTCCGCCGGGGTCTGCGCCGTCGTCGCGTCGGCGTACAAGCGGGCCGGCGTCCCGGTGCCGCAGCACCGGGCCGAGGCCGTGGCGGCCGCGGTGGCGGCGGTGCGGGAGGGCACCGCACCGGTCGTCCTCCCCGGGTCGCCGCTGATGCACGGCACCGGCTTCTTCGCCGCCCTGGGCAACCTGCTGCGCGGCGGATGCGTCGTGACCCTCACCGCTCCCTCGCTCGACCCGGCGGAGCTGTGGAGCGCCGTCCAGCGGCACGGGGTGGAGGAGCTGGCGATCGTCGGCGACGCCTTCGCCGTGCCGCTGCTCGCCGAGCTCGACCGGGCTGCCGCTGCCGGCCGGCCCTACGACCTGGGCAGCCTGCGCCGGGTGATCAGCTCCGGGGTGCGCTGGAGCCCGGAGGTCAAGCGCCGGCTGCTGGCGGCCGGCCGGATGACCCTGCAGGACACCATCGCCGCCACCGAGGGCGGCCCCTTCGGCATCGCGCTGGCCGGCCCGGACCCGGAGTCGGTCACCACCCGGTTCGCGTTGCCGGAGAACGCCCGGGTGATCAAGCCCGACGGCCGCGACGTGGTGCCGGGCTCGGGCGAGGTCGGCGAGCTCGCCGCCTGCGGTGCCCTGCCGCTGGGCTACCTGGACGCCCCGGAGCTGACCGCATCGGTGTTCCGCGTCATCGACGGCGTCCGGTACGTGGTGCCCGGGGACGCCGCGACGGTGGAGGCCGACGGCACCCTCACCCTGCTGGGCCGCGGCTCCGGGGTGATCAACACCGGCGGCGAGAAGGTCTTCGCCGAGGAGGTGGAGGCGGCCCTGCTGGCCCACCCGCTGGTGCGCGACGCCGTCGTCCTCGGGGTGCCCGACGACCGGTGGGGCAGCCGGGTCACCGCGCTCGTCGTCGCCGATCCGACGGGCGAGGAGACGGCGCGGGCGCTCACCGACCACGTCGGCAGCGTGCTGGCCGGGTACAAGCGGCCCCGGTCGGTGCTCTTCGTCGAGACGGTGCAGCGCACGCCGTCCGGGAAGGTCGACCGCTCCTGGGCCTCGCAGACCGCACGGCGGCTGACCGGCGGGGCCTCCGCCGGGCCGCGACCAGCTCAGATCGAGGAGGCACGCCGGTGAGCACGTCGGACGAGCACGGGGCGGACACGATCGGGGAGCCCGCCCGCCGCACCCCGGTCCTCGGCGAGTTCGACGTCGTCGTCATCGGCGGCGGGCCGGCCGGGCTGATGGCCGCCGCCGCGGCTGCCCGCGCCGGCCGCTCCACCCTGCTCCTGGAGCGCTACGGCTTCCTCGGCGGCGCCGGCACGGCGGGCGGGCTGAGCACCTTCTGCGGCCTGCACGCCAAGGTGCACGGCGAGCACCGGCGCGTCGTCCACGGGCTGGCCGACGAGCTGCTCGAACGGCTGGCGAAGATGGACGGGCTCTCCGAGCCGCACCTGACCATCAACGACGGCATCCTGGCGCAGGCGTTCGACATCTCCAGCTACAAGATCGCCGCCGACGAGCTGGTCGTCGGTTCCGGGGCCCGGATCCTGTTCCACGCGATGGCCGTCGGGGTCGTCATGCGCGACGCGGACACCGTCGAGGCCGTCCTGGTCGAGTCCAAGTCCGGCCGGCACGCCGTGCGGGGCCGGGTGTTCGTCGACGCCTCCGGCGACGCCGACGTGTCGGCCTGGGCCGGCGTGCCCTTCGAGAAGTCGCCCGGGCTGCTCTACCCCTCGCTGATGTTCCGGATCAACGGTGTCGACGCCGCGGCGGCGGGGGAGAAGCCGTGGCGCACCGTCGAGCGCCTGATGGACGCCGCCGAGCAGGCCGGCACCCACCGCTTCCCCCGCAAGAAGCCGATCGTCCGCCCGCAGCGCAACCCGCTGGAGTGGCGGGCCAACCTGACCCAGCTGAGCAACCCCGACGGCAGTGCGGTCGACGGCACCGACGTCGAGCAGCTCAGCCACGGGGAGCTGCAGGGCCGGCAGCAGGTGCTCGACGCCTTCACCTTCATCAAGGACAACACCCCGGGCTTCACCGACTCCTACATCGTCGACATCGCCCCGCAGATCGGGATCCGGGAGACACGGCGGGTGCTGGGGGAGCACCTGCTGACCGAGGACGACGTGCTCGACTGCGCCGACTTCCCCGACTCGATCGGGGTGAACGGCTGGCCGGTCGAGGCGCACGTGGCCGGCACGGTCGAGTTCCGCTGGCAGCGCGGCGAGGACCCCCGCGGGTACAACCAGCTCCCCTACCGGATGCTCGTGCCGCAGCGGGTGGACAACCTGCTCGTCGCCGGGCGGTGCGCGTCGATGACCCGGTTCGGGCAGTCCTCCGCGCGGGTCACCGGGCCGTGCTTCGCGATGGGCCAGGCCGCCGGCACCGCCGCCGGCCTGGCCCTCGGCGCCGGGGTCGCCGTCCGGGACGTCGCGGTCGACCAGCTCCAGCGGCAGCTGGTCCGGGACGGCGCCTTCCTGGGCGGGGAGCCGGCGTGACCGGGCTGCGCAGCGACTTCGAGCCGGGCACCACGCGGTGGGCGATGCGGCTGGCCCAGTGGACCGCGCTGGGCATCCCCGCCGAGGACATGGCCAAGCCCAAGATCGCGATCGTCAACAGCTCCTCCGGGCTGGCCAGCTGCTTCAGCCACCTCGACGGCATCGTCGGGCCGCTGAAGGAGGCGATCCGGGCGGCCGGGGGCGTGCCCTTCGAGGTCCGCACCGCCGCGTCCAGCGACGCGATCACCAGCGCCGGGGCCGCCGGGCAGTACATCCTCCCCACCCGCGACCTGATCGCCAGCGACATCGAGGTGGCGGTCGAGGGGGCCCTGCTCGACGGCATGGTCACCCTCGCCTCCTGCGACAAGACCACCCCCGGGCAGCTGATGGCGGCCGGCCGGCTGGACGTCCCGACGATCGTCGTGGCCTGCGGCTACCAGCCCAGCGGGCTGTTCCGCGGCGAGCACGTCGACTTCGAGGACGTCTTCCTCTACGCCGGGCACGTGGCCACCGGGCGGATGACGGTCGAGGACCTCGCGGAGATGGCCGGCAACGCCGTCACCGGGCCGGGCGTCTGCGCCGGGATGGGCACCGCCAACTCGATGCACATCGCCACCGAGGCGCTGGGCATGGCGCTGCCCGGCAGCACCCCGGTGCTGGCCAACAGCCCGCGGATGTGGGACACGGTGGCCGCCGCCGGCGCGCGGATCGTGGCGATGGTCACCGAGGACCTGCGGCCGCGCACCATCCTGACCCCGGGCGCCTTCCGCAACGCGGTGGCCGCCGTGCTCGCGGTCAGCGGGTCGGTGAACTGCGTCAAGCACCTGCAGGCCGTCGCGGTGGAGGCCGGCTGCGACGTCGACGTGATCGCCCTGTTCGAGGAGCTCGCCGGTCAGGTGCCGCTGCTGTCGGCGGTCAAGCCCAACGGCGACCGGCGGATCGACGAGTTCGAGGCGGCCGGCGGGGCCCAGGCGCTGCTGCACCAGCTGCGGCCCTTCCTCGACCTGGACCAGCGCACCGTGACCGGCGCGACGCTGGGGGAGGTGGGGGGGGGGGGGGGGGGGGGCCGCGCCGCCCGCCTCCCCCCCGCCCCCGCCCCGCCGGCCGCCCCCCCCCCCCCCCCGCCCCACACCAGCGCCGCGCCCCCCCCCGCCCCCCCCCCCCCCCCCCCCCCCCCCCCCCCCCCCCGACTCCGACGTCATCCGCCCGGTCGGCGACCCGCTGGCCCGCCACCCCGGGGTCATGATCGTCCGCGGGTCGCTCGCGCCGGACGGCGCGGTGGTCAAGCGGACCGTGGCCGACGACGGGATCAAGGTGTTCCGCGGCCCGGCGCGGGTGTTCCGCTCCCGCGAGGAGGGGATCGCCGCCATCCGGGGCGGCGAGGTGCAGGCCGGAGAGGTGCTCGTGCTCAGCGGGCTCGGGCTGCGCGGCTCGCCCGGGATGGCCTTCACCTCGGCGTTCGTCTTCGCCCTGGACGGCGCCGGGCTCGGCAACGAGGTGGTCGTGGTCACGGACGGGCAGATGTCCGGGCTGGTCAACAAGGGGCTGGTGGTCGCCGAGGTGGCTCCGGAGGCCGCGCTCGGCGGACCGCTGGGGCTGGTCGAGGACGGCGACGTGATCAGCGTCGACGTCGAGGCCCGCACCGTCGACCTCGAGGTGCCGCCCGAGGAGCTGGCGACCCGGCGCGAGCGGTGGGCGCCGGCCGCCGTGCCCACCGGCTGCAGCTGGCTGTCGGTGTACGCCCGCTCGGTCCAGCCGGTCAGCCGGGGTGCGACGCTGGGGACCTGAGCCGAGGCCTGTGCCGGGCCGCGGGCTCAGAGCAGCGGGTGGCCCGCCGTCCGGACCCCGGCCAGCTGCATGTCCCGCTCCAGCTGCTGCACCGCATCGGTCAGCAGGGGGAGGGCGACCGCCGCCAGCTGCTCGGGGGTGTGCCGGCTGGAGTGCGCCCCGATGTTGATCGAGGCCACCACGTCGCCGGTCGCGCCGTGCACCGGCATCGCCAACGAGGTGACGCCCTCCTCCAGCTCCTGGTCCAGCAGCGCCCAGCCCTGTTCGCGGGTGGCGAGGACCCGCTCCCGCAGCACCACCGGGTCGGTGATCGTCCGGGCGGTGCGGGGGGTCAGCTCGGTGCCGGCCAGGTAGGTGTTCAGCTGGTCGTCGGGGAGGCTGGCGAGCAGCACCCGGCCGTGCGACGTGGCGTAGGCGGGCAGCCGGCTGCCCACGGTGATGCCGCTGGCCATCACCCGGCGGCCGCCCACCCGGGCGACGTAGACGACGTCGGGCCCGTCGAGCACCGCCATGCTGGTGGTCTCCTGGATCCCGCGGGAGAGCTCGCTCAGGTAGGGCATCGCCAGCTCGGGCAGCCGCAGCATGGACAGGTAGGTGAACCCGAGCTCCAGCACCCGGGGGCGCAGCCGGAAGCGGCGGTCGTCGACGGCCACGTAGTCCAGGTCGACCAGGGTGAGCAGGAACCGCCGCGCGGCGGCGCGGGTCATCCCGGTGCGGCGGGCGATGTCGCTGAGGGTCAGCTCCGGCTCGTCGGCGGAGAACGCCTTGATGACGGAGAAGCCGCGCTCCAGCGACTGCACGAACCAGTCGCCCCGCGGGGCCTCCGGGGCGGCCTGGTCCACGGCGCCGTCCGCCGTGTCCTCCGCTGCGCCGTCCATCCCGATCCCGTCCCCGCTCCTGCGTCGTGGTGCCCACCCCGGGCGGCGAGGCCGGGCTGCCGCCCGTTCCCGTTCCGGGACGCTACCCGGTGGTCCGCAGGACGGTCAGCTCACCGCGGTCGGCGTCCACCCGCACCCAGTCGCCGGTGCGCACCGTCGTGAGCGGGTCGCCGTCGAGGTCGGTGAGCGCGGGCACCCGGGTGACCACCACGCCCAGCGCGATCTTGGTGTTCATGGTGGTGAAGACCATCGCGGCCGGCGCGGTGCCCATCAGCCGGGACATGTGGAACATGCCCGACCATCCCGAGGAGCCCTTGGCGCCGGGGAAGACCAGCACCTTGCCGGCGAAGGACTGCCCCACGAGCTCGTGCCGCAGCTCGATGACCCGGCCCCGGCGGGGTTCGACCCCACCCCAGCCGGACAGCGCCTCGGTGGTGACCAGCGCCTCGCCCTCGGCGACGCCGCCCACCAGGCCGCGGCCGCGCAGGGTCGTCATCGCAGGGCTCCCTGCCAGGTGCCGGTGACGGCGGCGTCGACGCAGTCGCGCAGCGTGCCGAACCAGCCCTGCACGTCCATGATCGCCGGCAGGTAGTGCACCTGCTTGGCCGAGTCGGTGGCGATCACCCGGGTGCCGGCGGGGAGGAACTGGCCGATCGCCGGGCAGGTGTCGCTCATCAGCCGGGCGCCGGCGGCCTCGAGCGCGCGGGCGTAGCCGTTCTGCTCCGCCACCTCGCGCAGCGCCCGCGGCGTGAACACCCACAGCTCGCTGTCGGCGTGCACCCGCCGGCCCTCCAGCAGCCGGACGACGTCCCGGATCTGGCCCAGCGTGGCGTGCGGGCAGCCGATCATCACCAGGTCGACGTGCTCGTCGCGGCCGGTGGAGTTGAGGTGCTCGTAGGTGCGCCGGCGCTCCGCCGAGGTGTAGGCGAGCCGCTCGGCGGGCGGCGCGCCGGCGAACGCCTCCTCGACCGTGCGCGCCTCGGCCGTGATGCCGGGGACGTGGTAGAGCTCGACCCCGCCGGAGGAGGCCGCCGCCGCGCCGAAGTGCTTGAGCTTGACCAGGTCCGGGGTGGCGGTGATGCCGTCGAGCACCGGCACGCCCTCGGCGACCTGCTCGCCGATCCAGTAGCCGAGCAGGCCCCAGTCGAGCGTGTCGACGACGGGGACGCCGACGTCGACCAGGTGGCTGCCGAACCGGTTCTCCGGCAGGTGGTAGCCCCAGTAGGGGATCTTGCCGGTGAGCATGGCGGCGCCGGTGCTCTCCCGGCCCTCCACGTTGGTCCGTGCCCCGAGCACCGAGTTGACGTAGACCACCGCCGACGACTCCATCCAGGCGCAGTGCTCGCCCTTCATCGGCACGTTCCCCACCTGGTAGGGCGTGCAGGTGTTCATCAGGTGGATGCCGTGCTCGGCGCTGTAGGCCTCGCTGGCCAGCACGGCGTCCCGCTCCTCCGGGGAGACGCCCTGCACCTCCCAGTTGCGGGTGTCCATCGGGCCGATGAGCTGGTAGCTCTGCGCCCGAACCGCGGGGATCGGCAGCGGGACCGGGGAGTCCAGGCTGTGCTCGGCGAACGCGGCGTCCGGCCCGGGGGAGCCGCACACCATCGTGTGCCGGGACCCGAACAGGTTGGCGCCGCACACGTTGTCGGTGTCGACCAGCCGCTCGGCGCCCAGCACCTCCCCGTACCGGACCAGCAGGTCCATCGCGGCGGCCACCGCTTCGCCCTGGTCGCCGTCGAGCATCGCCCGCTCGTCGGGGGCCAGCCTCATGCGCCCTCCTCCTGGCCGAGCCACGCGCCGTCCTTCTCCAGGCGCCGCTGCAGCTCGGCGACGTCGACGTCGCCGGCGGCGACGCCCGCGCCGAGGGCGAGGTCGGCGGCCACGCCGGCGGCCTGGCCCATGGCGAAGCAGGGGCCGGTGACCCGGGCGCTGGACTGCCCCTCGTGGGTCATCGACGCGCAGCGCCCGGCGACGTAGGTGTTGGTGAGCACCTGCGGCACGAGCATCCGGAAGGGCAGTTGGTTGTAGCCGCGGTTGTCCTCGCCGCGCTGCCAGCGGATGTCCACGTCGCCGGCGACGTGCGCCTCGACCGGCCAGCCGTTCACGCCGATGGAGTCGGCGAAGTCGGCGCAGTCGAGGATGTCGTCCTCGGACAGCTGGTAGGCGCCGACGATCCGGCGGGTCTCCCGGATGCCGATCGACGGCGCGATGTCGACGACGTAGGACTCCGCGAAGCCGGGCACCGACTCCTGGAAGAACGGGAAGACGTCGCGCACCTGCCGGCGGCCCTGCAGCTCGCCGGCAGACAGCTGGCGCAGGTCGGTGCCGTCGATCGCGCTGCCGTCGGGGTTGCTCAGCTGGGTCAGGTTGGCCCGCCACTCGAGCGGGTTGCGCTGCGGCCGGACGATCGGGCGCTTGCGGGGGAACCGGTAGCGACCGGCCTGCTCGGCCTCCTCCATCAGCCCGGGGATCTGCCGCTGGGCGGCCACCGCGGCGTCGGCGTCCACGCCGTTCACCCGGAACATCAGCGAGGGGTAGAGCATGCCGTGCGCCGGGTCGGTCTTCTCGTACGGCGCCCCGGCCCAGGCGGCGACGTCGCCGTCGCCGGAGCAGTCGATGAACACCTCGCCGGTGATCGCGCCGCGGCCGGACTTCGACTCGACCAGCAGGGCACCGACGGTGTGCTCGTCGCTCATCAGCACCCCGACGCCAAGGGCGTGGAAGAGCACGTCGACGCCGGACTCCACCAGGACGTCGTCCAACGCGATCTTGTAGGCGGAGATGTCGTAGGCCTGCGCCAGGATCCGGTCGGCGAAACTCAGGTGCGGCGGGTTCAGCCCGCCCAGCCGGTCGACCCGCTCGAGCACCTCGTCGGCCAGTCCGTGCACCACCTGTCTGTGCTCGCCGTGCACGTTGGCGTGCAGCCCGCAGAACGTGCTCAGCCCACCGCCGCTGCCCGCGCCGCCGGCGTAGCCGTACCGCTCCACGAGCACGGTGGAGCGGCCGGCGCGGGCCGCGGCGGCCGCCGCGGTCACCCCGGCCGGGCCGCCACCGACGACGACGACCTCGTAGGCGCCGAGCACCGGGGTGCGGCGCCTGGGCTCGTCCAGCCAGGTGGGTGGTGCGCTCACGGGGTGCTCGTCTCTCGGGGGTGCGGGGGTGGGGTCAGCACGGCCCCGGCGGCGACCGGGGAGACGAGCTGGCGGTAGATGGACAGCCAGCCGGTGTCCGGCTGCACCTGGGTGCGGTCGGCCCAGGCCGCGGACCGGCGGGTCAGCTCGTCGGCGGGCACCTCCAGGTCGACGCGGCGGTGCACCAGGTCGATGACGATCGGGTCGCCGTCCTCCACCAGGGCCAGCGGCCCGCCGACGGCGGCCTCCGGGGAGACCTCCCCGACCACGGTGCCGGTGTTGACCAGGCCGGACATCTGGCCGTCGGTGACCAGCGCGACGCTGTCGCCGAGCCCGGCGCCGTCCAGGGCGAAGACCAGCGCCGACCCCAGGGCCATGCCGGGGCCGCCGACCGGGCCGAGCCCGCCGAGCACGACCACGTGCCCGGGCCGGATCTCCCCGGCGGACAGCCCGGCCAGGGCCTCGTCCCGGGTGCCGTAGCAGAGCGCGGTGCCGCGGAAGACCTGCTCGCCGGTGTCGTGCACCGGCCGCTTGACCACGGCGCCGCCGGGGGCCAGCGAGCCGTGCACGATCACGATGCTCGGCCGGTCCCCGAAGGGCCGGTCCACCGGCCGGACGACCTCGGGGTCGGTCACGGTGACCCCGGCCAGCGCGTCGCCGAGGGTGCCCCCGGCGACGGTGCGGGCCGAGAGGTCGAGCAGGTCCCCGAGCTGGCGCATCACCGCCCGGGCACCCCCGGCCGCCTCGAGGTCCTCGATGGAGTCAGGCCCGTTGGGCCGCACCGAGCACAGCAGCGGCACCCGGTCGGCCAGCTCGGCGAACAGCCCGGGCACGTCGACGTCGCAGCCGGCCTCGTGCGCGATCGCCTGCAGGTGCTTGATGCTGTTGACCGACGCGCTGGTCGCCAGCATCACGGTCACCGCGTTGGCGAAGGCCGCCGGGGTGAGCACCTCCCGAGGCCGGAGCCCCTCGGTGACCAGCTCGACGATCCGGGCCCCGGCCCGGCGCACGCCGTCCCACATCGCCGGGCTGTTGGCGAGCACCGGGGTGGTGCCGGGCAGCGCGATGCCGAGCGCCTCGCACGCCATGTGCATGGAGTTCGCCGTGCCCATGCCGGCGCAGACACCGGGGCCGCGGATGGCGTTCTCGCTCATCCCGGTGAGGTGGTCCAGGGTCATCCGGCCGGCCGCGACGTGCCCTGCGGCGAGGAACACCTCCTCGATGTCGACGTGCTCCCCGTCGTACCGCCCGCTGGGCTGGTAGCCGCAGCCGACGATGATCGTCGGGACGTCCAGCCGGGCGGCGGCCATCACCTGCCCGGGTGCGGTCTTGTCGCAGGAGGCGAGGCAGACCATGCCGTCGAGCTGGGCGCCCTCGACGGCCACCTCGATGTCGTTCACGATCAGGTCGCGGCTGGGCAGGATGTAGCGCCCGTCGCGCCCGGCGCTGGTGATGAAGTCGCTCGGGGCCGCGGTGCGCACCTCGAACGGGAGCCCGCCGGCGGCCCGGATGGCCTCCTCCATCGGCCCGACGACGTCGTCGAGGTGGCTGAAGCAGATGGCCAGCTTCGACGAGGAGTTGACGATGGCGATCTTGGGCTTCGTCATGTCCTCGTCGGAGATGCCCAGCGCCCGCCACTGCGCCCGGCGGACAGCCCAGCGCGAGCTGCCCACCTGCAGGTTGCTGCGCAGCGGAGCACGGGTCACTGCTTGGCCACCGAGTCGTGCCAGGGGATGACCAGCCGCTTGGTGGTGGTGACGGCGAGGTAGAGCAGCGAGCCCATCAGGGCGAGCAGGACGATGACGGCGAACAGCTGGGGGGCGTTGAGCGCGTTGAGGCTGGAGACCACCAGGTGGCCCAGCCCCTCGCTGCCCCCGAGGTACTCACCGACGATGGCACCGATGACGGCGAAGACGATGCCGACCTCTGCCCCCGCGAAGACGTAGGGCAGCGTGCTGGGCAGCTCCAGGCTCTTGAAGGTGGCCCAGCGGCTGGCGCCGAGGCCGCGCATGACGTCGCGGTGACCGCGGTCCACGGAGCGGACGCCGAGCATCACGTTGAGCATGATCGGGAAGAACGCCAGGATCGCAGCCATGATGATCTTGGAGGTCATGCCGAAGCCGAACCAGATGACGAAGATCGGGATGAAGGCGACCTTCGGCACGACCTGCAGCGCGACCAGCGCCGGCTGGACGGCCCTCTCCAGCCACAGGACGCGGCCGAGGACGGCGCCGACGGCCATGCCGACGACCAGGGCGATGCCGAAGCCGATGAGGACCTCGGCCAGGGTGATCCAGATGTCGCGGTAGACCGAGCTGCTGGACAGCAGGTCGACCAGGGAGTTCCAGACGGCCAGCGGCGCGGGCAGGATGAACTCGGAGACCCCGACGACGCTGACGGCGAACTGCCAGCTGCCGATGAGCAGGATCAGCATGATCGGGGTGCTGATCCAGGGCAGGGCCTTCATCAGCTTCTCGCGGTCGCCGGACCCCGCGCGTCGCCCGCTCGTGGTCGTGTCGTTGCGTACGCCGTTCTCGACTGCGGTCATCAGTCCTCCTCGTCCAGCTCGGTGCGCAGCGTGCGGACGACGTCCTGGAACTCGGTGGACGTCTCGGTCTCCAGGGAGCGGGGACGGGCCAGGCCGACGGGGGTGATGGAGCGGATCCGCCCGGGCCGGGGGGAGAGCAGCACCACGCGGTCGGCGAGGAACACCGCCTCGGGGATCGAGTGGGTCACGAAGACCACGGTCGCGCCGGCCTGGGCGTGGATGTTCTGCAGCTCCAGGTTCATCTTGTCCCGGGTCAGCGCGTCCAGGGCGCCGAAGGGCTCGTCCATCAGCAGGATCGTCGGGTCGTAGCTCAGCGCCCGCGCGATCGCGGCGCGCTGTCGCATGCCGCCGGAGAGCTCCCGGGGGTAGGCCTTCTCGAAGCCGGGGAGGCCGACGAGCTCGGCGAGCTCGCTGGCCCGGGCGAGGCGCTGCTTCTTCCCCATGCCGCGCAGCTTCAGCGGCAGCGAGATGTTCTCCGCCACCGTGTACCAGGGGAAGAGGTTGGCGTCCTGGAACACCAGGCCGAACTGCTTGAAGGCCTCGTCGTTGCGCTTGCTGCCCCGCCAGATCGGCGCCCCGTCGGCCTCGACCTCGCCGGAGGTAGGCGGCAGCAGTCCGGACAGGATCCGCAGCAGGGTGGTCTTCCCGCAGCCGGAGCGGCCGACCAGGGAGATGAACTCACCCCGGGCGATGGTCAGGTTCACGTTGCTGAGCGCGTGCACCTCGCCCTGCCGGGCCTGGTAGGTCTTGTCCACGTTGGTCAGCCGCAGCTGCGGGGGCGCTCCATCCCCCACCGGCGCCGCGGTGGGCGCCGGGGCCCCGGCGCCCCGTCCGGGTGCGCCGGGCGGCGGGGGCGGGGTCGACCTCGACCCGGTGGTCCGCGGGTCGGTCGCGGGGTGGTGGGTCACCCCGGCGTTGGTGCCCGGAGCGGTCTCGGGCGGGACGTCGGCCGTGGCGGCGGGCGGGGGCGTGGTGCCGGGCAGTCGCATCAGTTGCCCCCGGGGAGGAACTCGTTGGTGAACCACTCGGAGGGGTCCAGGCCGTCGTCCTGGATGAACCCGCCGTCCACCATCTCCTGGTAGACGGCCTCCCACTGGTCGGCCACGACCGCGCCGAGTTCGTCCTCGCCGGCTGCCGTCCAGGACTCGACGTAGGTCGACATGCTCTCCCGGGCCACCTCGGGGGTGCCCAGCGCAGGGATGTCGTAGGCCGAGAGGCACTCGAACGTCTCGGCGAAGCCGTTCGCCTCATCCTCGATGATGAACTGCAGCGTCTCGTCGATCGCCGCGAGGTACCGGCGCAGCTGCTCCTGCTTCGCCGGGTCCTCGCTCTGCTCCTGCGAGGTCACGTAGACCTGGCCGCCGCTGGAGATGGCGTCGTTCGGGGCGTAGACGACCGCGTCGGGCTGTTGCTGCTCCAGCTGCACGGCGGTGTCCAGCGAGACGATGTAGCCCCCGATCCGGCCGGAGGAGACGAGGTCGAACACACCCGGGGCCAGCCCGACCACCTGGGTCGGGACGTCCTCCGGCGCGATCCCGGCCGAGGCCGCGACCAGCTCGAGCAGGATCTGGCTGGTGCCGCCCTCCGACGGGGTGCCCATCAGCCGGCCCTCGAGGTCCTCGGCGGTCTCCAGCGGGTCGCTCTCGGCGGAGATGAACCGGATGGTGCCCTGCTTGGTGGGCTGCCCGACGGCGACCAGCGGTGCGCCGCGCTCAGCGACGGCCAGCTGGGTCTCCAGGTCACCGACCCGGGTGATCAGCGCCGACCCGGCGAGCACCGTCTGGATCGCCTGGGCGGAGCCCTGGGTGGTCTCGAAGCTGACCTCCAGGCCCTGGTCCTCGAAGTAGCCGCACTCGGTGGCGACGAGCTCCGGGGCGAAGGAGAGGCTGGCCAGCGGCAGGATGTTCAGGAACGTCACCTGCTCGACGCCGCCGCCGCCGCCGCCGCCGTCGCCGCCGGACACGGATCCGGCGTCGGACCCCTCGGCGTCGCTCCCACCGCATGCGGCCAGGAGCAGTGCGGCGAGGCCGAGGGCGAGGGGTGCGCGGGCGGCGCGCACCAGGGGACGGGGTGAGGTGCGGCGACTGCTCATGGACGGTCTCCTCGTGAGGCGGTGGACGCGGGGCGGGGGAGGGGCTCATCGGGCACGGGGTGGTCCGCGGCGCCGGAACGGCCGTCGCGCGCGGGGCCCGGGCGGTGCTGCAGAGCGCTCACGCTGCTCTCCCGGTGGCTCGACGGCGACGTCCCGAGGCGGCGGTGCCAGGAGGACGGTGTTCGTTATCCGTACAACCGTGCTGTTGCCGTACATGTTATCGGGGTCACATCTCGCCATGTCAATGCCGGACGGCGCGCTTCCGGAGCGCACGCGGACGAGCACCCCGGGAGCAGGGCGCCGTGTGGTGGGTGGGAGCGCAGCGGGCTGGACCCGGGCGCGGGTACCGGCGGCCCGGGGGCCCTGCGTGGGGAGCTAGGCGGAGGTGCGGCCGTCGCCGGCGCGGTGCGCGCGGATGACGACGGTGGTGCCCTCGGGGCCAGGGGTGGCGGTGATGTCGGCGAAGGCGCTCATCAGCATCCCGCCGCGGCCGCGGTCCATGCTGGGGACCCGCTCACGCCACTGCCCGTAGTCGCGCACGGTGATGACCACCGCGTCCGCGCCGGCCTCGGCGGTGACGTCGAAGTAGGGCTCGCTGGGGTCCTGGGCGTGCTCGATCGCGTTGGTCGCGGCCTCGCAGGCGGCGAGCGTCAGGTCGTAGGCCTGGTCCTCGTCGAGCTCCGCCGCGGCGAGGAACCGGCGCAGCGCCCGGCGCAGCCCGGCGATCGACTGCGGCACGGAGGGGAACCGCCAGCGCTCCCGGGAGACGCCGTCGGCGGTCGGGGGCGGCGGAGGGGTGGGGACGTGCACGGTGGGTCGGCGGCTGGCCGGGACCAGCGACCGCACGTCCGGGGCGGGGGACGCGGTCGCGGCCGCCGGGGGCGGCGGCGCCGGGCGGCTGCGGCCGGCGCGCTCCACCGCGACCCGGACCCGGTGCACCAGCTCGGCACCCTGGAACGGCTTGGCGAGGTGGTCGTCGGCGCCGGCGGCCAGGCCCTCCACCGCGGCCTCCTGCCCGGCCCGGGCGGTCAGCATGATCACCGGGATCGACCGGGTGTCCGGATCGGCCTTCAACCGGCGGAGGAGCTCGAACCCGTCGACCCGCGGCATCATCACGTCGGTGACCACCACGTCCGGCCGGTGCTCGGCGACGCTGCGCAGCGCCTCCTCGCCGTCGGCGCAGGTGCGCACCGCCCAGATCGGGGAGAGCAGGCGGATCAGGTAGCTGCGCATGTCGGCGTTGTCGTCGACGACCAGCACCGTCGCCGTCGCGCCCGGCGGTGCGACCGGGTCCGGCAGGACCGCGACGTCCTGCTCCCAGCCGGCCGCGGTGCCGCGGGCGGCCTCGGAGGGGGCCGGCGGGGTGTCGCCGTCCGGCGCGGCGTCGGGGGAGCCGAAGGGCACGGTGACGGTGAACGTGCTGCCCACGCCGGGCTCGCTGGCCACGCTGACCGAGCCGCCGTGCAGGGCCACCAGCTCGCGGACCAGTGCCAGGCCGATGCCGGTGCCCTCCCGGGTCCGCGCCGCGGAGCCCTGCACCCGGTGGAAGCGGTCGAAGACCAGCGGCAGCTCCGCGGCGGGGATGCCGATGCCGGTGTCGCGGACGGTGAGCACCACGTCGTCGCCCGCCGCCCGCAGGGTGACCGCGATGCGGCCGACGAAGGTGTACTTCACCGCGTTGGAGAGCAGGTTGAGCACCACCTTCTCCCACATCCGCGGGTCGACGAAGGCCGGGCGCGGCAGCGGGGGGCAGTCGACGGAGAGTTCCAGGCCGGCCCGCTCGGCGGCCGCGCGCAGCACCCCGGCGAGCTCCGCGGTGAACGCCGCGACGTCGGTCTCCACCCGGACCGCGGCGGCGCGGCCGGCCTCGATGGCCGCGACGTCCATCAGGTCGTTGACCAGGCGCTGCAGCCGCTGCCCGTTCCGCAGGGCGAGGGCCAGCTGGTCGCGGGCGCTCTCCGGCAGCGCGGCGCCCGGGTCGGCCAGGACGTCGCTGATCGGGCCCAGCAGCAGGGTCAGCGGGGTGCGCAGCTCGTGGCTGACGTCGGAGAAGAAGGCGGTCTTGGCCCGGTCCAGCTCGGCCAGCGCCTCCGCCCGCCGCCGCTCGGCCTCGAAGGCCCGGGCGTTGCCCAGCGCGGTGGCCACCTGGCCGGCGGCCAGCTCCAGGAAGGTGCGGTACTCCCCGTCCAGCGCGAGATTGGGGCTCACCCCGGCGACGAGCTCCCCGACGAGATCACCGCCCGGTGCGGTCAGCGGCAGCACCACGGCGGCGGTGACCGGGTCGGACCAGGCGCCACCGCGCAGACCGAGCTCGGCGACCGGCCCGGGGAGCGCGGCCGGGCCGGTGGCCTCCGCCGGCAGCAGCTCCGGCGGGCAGCCGGTCACCGCGGCGCGCTGGAGACCCCCGTCGGTGTAGCGGTAGACCGCGGCGAACGGCAGGTCCAGCGGGTCACTGCCCAGGGTGGCGCTCAGCGCGGCGAGGAGCTGCTCCTCGTCGGCCAGGGAGGCGCCGGTGGTCGACAGGTCGTGCAGCAGGCGCTGCCGGCGCTCCCCGAGCACCTCACCGGTGACCTCCGTGCACACCCCGAGCATGCCGCCGACCGAACCGTCGTCCTCGAAGGCCGGTGCGTGCGAGACGGTGAAGTAGGTCTCCTCGCGGTAGCCGGCGCGCTCGAGCAGCAGCGGCAGCCGGGGCAGCCAGGAGGCCTCGCGGGTGGCGATCGCGTGGTCGACCGGACCGGCGAGCGCGGCCCAGCCCTCGGCGAGGGTGACCCGGATGTCCTCGCCGATCGCCGGGTGCTTGGCACCGATGAACGGCGCGTAGGCGTCGTTGTAGAACTGCGTGTACTCCGGCCCCCAGGTCAGCACCATCGGGTAGCGGGAGGCGAGGACGGTGCGCACCGCGTAGCGCAGGCCCGCCGACCAGGAGCTGACGGCGCCCACCGGGGTGGCCGACCAGTCCAGGGCGGACATCAGCCGGCCGGCCTCGCCGCCGCCGGTGAAGAGGTCGTCCACCGCGCCGGACGAGGGGTCAGGGGTCACCGTGCAACCTCCTGAGCTCTGCCGGCACGACGGGGAGCGCCGCGCGCCCCGGAACGGCAGCCGAGCGTGCGCACCCAGCCACCGTGGGCAAACTACCTGCCAGCGGCCGGGGCCGGGTGGTCGAGGCGGTCGGCCCGGCCTGCGGGACCGGGTGGGTCACGGGTTGGATGGGGGCAGTCCCCGCCGGGACGACCCGGCGCTGAACCCCGAGGAGACCCCGTGGCAGAACTGACCCGCCCCGACGTCGAGCCGCCCACCGGTCCGGCCCCCGACGACCTGGTGATCGAGGACCTCGTCGTCGGCGACGGCCCGGAGGCCACCGCCGGCAGCCTGGTGAGCGCCCACTACGTCGGCGTCACCCACGACGGCGGCGAGCAGTTCGACGCCTCTTGGGACCGCGGCGACCCGCTGGAGTTCCGCCTGGGCGTCGGCATGGTCATCCAGGGCTGGGACGAGGGCATGCAGGGCATGAAGGTCGGCGGCCGCCGCCGGCTGACCATCCCCCCGCAGAAGGCCTACGGCGACCGGGGCGCCGGCGGCGTGATCAAGCCCGGCGCCACGCTGGTCTTCGTCGTCGACCTCGTCGGCGTCCGCTAGTTGTTCTGACCACGGACGTTGGTGACGGCGTCTGGTGACAAGAGGAAGACCTCCGAGTGAGGTGTGGAGCTGTCTAGGAACCGCTCCTCAACCCGGAGGCCTTCGTGTCCCACGCTAATGCCCTGCTG
>NZ_JBJGZY010000048.1:0-27946 GCF_054050755.1 Modestobacter sp. SYSU DS0511 | reverse complement strand
CCCCCCCCCCCCCCCCCCCCCCCCCCCCCCCCCCCCCCCCCCCCCCCCCCCCCCCCCCCCCCCCCCCCCCCCCCCCCCCCCCCCCCCCCCCCCCCCCCCCCCCCCCCCCCCCCCCCCCCCCCGCCCCGGATCCGCCTCGTGACGGGATCTCCCGGCACCCGCGGTGAGCAGGGCCCCGCCGGCGGTTGGCTGCGCCGGCTGACCGGCTACTGCCTGCGCCACCGCCGCGACCTGTTCGGCGCCTTCGCCGCGGCGCTGGCCGGCTCGGTGATCGCCGCGCTGGCACCGCTGCTCACCCGGGAGGTCGTCGACCGGGTGGTCGCCGGCGCCGACGGCGGGGGCGACGTCGACGTGACCCCGTTCGTGGTCGCGCTGGTGCTCGCCGGGGTGCTCCGCTTCGCCGCCGGGTTCGTCCGCCGCTACCTCGCCGGCCGGCTCTCCCTCGACGTGCAGGTGGACCTGCGCAACGACGTGCACACCGCCCTCGCCCGCCTCGACGGACCCGGGCAGGACCGGTTGCAGACCGGGCAGGCGGTGAGCCGCTCGATCAGCGACATCACCCTGGTCCAGGGGCTGCTGGCGTTCCTGCCCAACCTGACCGGCAACGCGCTGCTGTTCGTCGTCTCCCTCGGGGTGATGGCGTGGCTGTCGCCGCTGCTCACGGTGGTGGCGCTCGCCGTCGGCCCGGCGCTGTGGTGGCTCGCGCTGCGCTCCCGACGCGACCTCTTCCCGGCCAACTGGGCCGCCCAGCAGCAGGCCGGCGAGCTGGCCGGCGACGTGGAGGCCGCGGTCTCCGGCGTCCGCGTGGTCAAGGGCTTCGGTCAGGAGGACCGGGAGCTGGACCGGGTCGACGCCGGCGCGCGCACGCTGTTCGGGGCGCGGATGCGGGTGGTGCGCTTCACCGCCCGGTACAACCCGCTGCTGCAGGCGGTGCCGGCTCTGGGCCAGGTCGGCGTGCTGGCGCTGGGCGGCTGGCTGGCGCTGCGCGGCTCGATCAGCCTGGGCACCTTCCTCGCCTTCGCCACCTACCTGGCCGTGCTGGTCTCCCCGGTGCGGCAGCTGGCCGCGGTGCTCACCATCGGCCAGCAGGCGCGGGCCGGCGTCGAACGGGTGCTGGAGGTCATCGACACGCACCCGACGCTGGTCAGCGGGCCGGCGCCGCTGCCCGCCGGGCCGCTGACCGTCGAGCTGGACGACGTCACCTTCGGCCACGACGCCGACCGGCCGGTGCTCGCCGGGGTGTCGCTGCGGATCGAACCGGGGGAGACCCTCGCCCTGGTCGGCAGCTCGGGGTCGGGGAAGTCCAGCGTGGTCAGCCTGCTGCCGCGCTTCTACGACGTCTCCGCGGGGGCGGTGCGCGTGGGCGGGGTCGACGTCCGGGAGCTGGACACCACTGCGCTGCGGGCGGCGCTGGGCGTGGTGTTCGAGGACAGCTTCCTGTTCTCCGACACGGTGCGGGCCAACATCGCGTTCGGCCGGCCCGACGCCACCGACGCCGAGGTCCGCGCCGCCGCCCGGGCCGCCCAGGCCGACGGGTTCATCACCGCGCTGCCGGAGGGGTACGACACCGTCGTCGGGGAGCAGGGGCTGACCCTCTCCGGCGGGCAGCGGCAGCGGGTCGCGCTGGCCCGCGCGCTGCTGCCCGATCCGCGGGTGCTGGTGCTCGACGACGCCACCTCGGCGGTCGACGCCGCGGTGGAGGCGCGGATCCACGCGGCGCTGCGCACCGCCGTCCAGGGCCGGACGACGCTGCTCGTGGCGCACCGCCGCTCGACGCTGACACTGGCCGACCGGGTGGCGGTGCTCGACGGCGGGCGGGTGGCCGACGTCGGCACGGTGGCGGAGCTGGAGGCCCGCTCCCCGCTGTTCCGCGCGCTGCTCTCCGGTGCGGCCGAGGACCCGGGACCGGATCGCCGACATGGCCATTCCGGCGAAGCGGGAGCTGGGCCGGTGGCGGGTGGGGTCACCGCGGCGGCCTGGCCCGCGGCGGCGCCGGCCGCCGAGGACGACGGCCCGCTGCGCGCCGCGGCGAGCTCCATCGGCGGGCGCGGCTCGGCGATGGCGGCCGCGGCACCGACCGCCGCGCTCAAGGAGCTGGTGCGCCGGCTGCCGCCGGGGGACGACCGGCCCGACGTGCCCGCGGACCGGGCCCGGGCACCCGAGCCGGACTTCACCCTCCGCGGCCTGCTGCGCCCCTTCCGCTGGGTGCTCGCGGGGGCGTTGGTGCTGGTCGCGATGGACACCGCAGCCCAGCTCGCCGTCCCCGCCCTGGTCCGGGAGGGCGTCGACGACGGGATCACCGCCGGCTCGCCGCCGCTGCTGCTGGGCATCTCCGGGATCGCGCTGGCCGTCGTGCTGGCCGACGTCGTCGCCGCCCGCGGCGCCGCCTGGCTGACCGGCCGCACGGGTGAGCGGCTGCTCTACACGCTGCGGGTGAAGACCTTCGCCCAGCTGCAGCGGCTGGGCCTGGACTACTACGAGCGCGAGCTCGGCGGCCGGATCATGACCCGGATGACCACCGACGTCGACGCGCTGTCGGCGTTCCTGCAGAACGGGCTCACCACCGCGGTGATCAGCGTGCTCACCCTGGTCGGGGTGCTCGTCGCGCTGTTCTGGTTCGACGTCGAGCTGGCGCTGGTGCTGGTGGCCTCGCTGCCGGTGCTGGTGGTCGCCACGGTGTGGTTCCGGTCGCGGTCGGTGCCGGCCTACACAGAGGCCCGCGAGCGGGTCAGCGCGGTCAACGCCCGGCTCCAGGAGGACGTCGCGGGGCTGCGGGTCACCCAGGTGTTCGCCCGCGAGGAGCGCTCGGCGGCGGTGTTCCAGGAGCGGGCGCGGGAGTACCGCGACGTCCGGCTGCGCGCGCAGCGCTACATCGCCACGTACTTCCCGTTCGTCGAGTTCCTCTCCGAGGTCGCGGCGGCCGCGGTGCTCGCGGTGGGCGCGGCCCGGCTGATGGCGGGCTCCATCACCCCCGGTGTGCTGATCGCCTTCGTGCTGTACGTGAACACGTTCTTCTCCCCGGTGCAGTCGCTGTCGCAGGTGTTCGACAGCTACCAGCAGGCCTCGGTCGGGCTGCGCCGGCTGCGCGACCTGCTGCGCACCCCGACGTCCACCCCGGCCGCCGCCGATCCCCGCCCGGTCGGCCGGCTGCGCGGGGAGGTGCGGCTGGCCGACGTCACGTTCGCCTACCGCGGTGCGCCCGCGCCCGCGCTGCGCGACGTCTCGCTGACCGTGGCGCCGGGGGAGACGGTGGCCCTGGTCGGGGAGACCGGGGCGGGGAAGTCGACGGTGGTGAAGCTGGTCGCGCGGTTCTACGACCCGACGTCCGGCGCGGTGTGCGTGGACGGCGCCGACCTGCGGTCGCTGGACCTGCTGCAGTACCGGGCGCGGCTGGGCGTCGTCCCGCAGGAGGCCTACCTGTTCGCCGGCACGGTGCGCGACGCGATCGCCTACGGCCGGCCGGACGCCACCGACGCGGAGGTCGAGGCCGCGGCCCGCGCGGTCGGCGCGCACGAGATGGTCGCCGCGCTGCCGCAGGGCTACCGGACGCGGGTGGGGGAGCGCGGGCGGTCGCTGTCGGCGGGGCAGCGCCAGCTGCTGGCGCTGGCCCGGGCGGAGCTGGTCGACCCCGACGTGCTGCTGCTGGACGAGGCGACCGCCTCGCTGGACCTGGCCAGCGAGGCCGCGGTCACCCGGGCGGCCGACGCGGTCGCGCGGCGGCGGACGACGCTGGTCGTAGCCCACCGGCTGACGACGGCGGCCCGCGCGGACCGGGTGGCGGTGCTCGACGGCGGACGGATCGTCGAGGTGGGACCGCACGCCGAGCTGCTGGCGGCCGGCGGCCCCTATGCCGCGCTGTGGGCCGCGTTCACCGCCGACGAGGACGCCGCCCCGCTGCCGGCCTGAGCACGGTGCGGCAGGTGCCCAGTCGCCGGTGGTCCCGGGCAGTGAGCGCACATCGCTCGGCGGGGGCGCGATGGTGCGGCGGGTCACCTGACGTTGCAGCGGGGGTCGTGCGGGGCACGACACGTCCCATGACCGAGACCAGCACCGTCGGGGACCTGCAGGCCGACCGCCCGCTCGGCGAGCTCGAGGTGGTGCACGAGTTCACCGACGGACCCATGCCCACCGGCGTCTCCGTGTCGCACACCGGCCGGGTGTTCGTGAACTTCCCGAAGTGGGGCGACGAGGTGCCGGCCACCGTCGCGGAGATCCGCGACGGCCAGGTGGTCGCCTACCCGGACCAGGCGTGGAACGACCCCCGCGGCGACGACGACCGCGAGGCCTTCGTCAGCGTGCAGAGCATCGTCGTCGACCCGGCCGACCGGCTCTGGGTGCTCGACACCGGCTCGCCGCTGTTCCAACCCACCCAGGTCGGCGGGCCCAAGCTGGTCTGCGTCGACCTCGCCACCGACCGCGTCGTCCAGACGATCGTCTTCCCGCGCGAGGTCGCGCTGGAGACCACCTACCTCAACGACGTGCGCTTCGACCTGCGCCGCGGCGAGGCCGGCGTCGCCTACATCACCGACTCGGCAGACTCGGGCGAGAACGCGATCATCGTCGTCGACCTGGCCACGAGGGAGTCCTGGCGGCGCCTGCGCGACCACCCCTCGACCAAGGCGCTCACCCCGCCGGAGCTCCTCCTCATGGTGGAGGGCCGGCCGTTCCTGGAGCAGCCCGAGCCGGACGCCGAGCCGCAGCCGGTGGCCATGGGCGCCGACGGGATCGCCATCTCCGCCGACGGTGCCCGGCTCTGGTACTGCCCGCTGGCCTCGCGGCACTGGTACAGCGTCAGCACCGACGCTCTGGTCGACCGAGGCTCCGACGACGACGCGGTCGCCGCCACCGTCGTCGACGAGGGCGACAAGGGCTGCGCCGGCGACGGCCTGGAGACCGACGACGCCGGCAACCTGTACGCCACCGCCGGCGAGCAGAACGCCGTCCTCCGGCGCCGGCCGGACGGCGCGATGGAGACCGTCGTGCACGACCCGCGGCTGCTGTGGCCCGACACCATGTCGGTGGCCACCGACGGGCACCTCTACGTCACCGCCAACCAGCTGCACCGGCAGTCCCGTTACAGCGGCGGTACCGATCTGCGCCGGTACCCCTACGTCCTGTTCCGCACGCCGATCGGCGCCGGCCCCGTACTGCTCCGCCGGTGAGCACCACCGCTCCCGAGGGACACCGCGCGGTCGATGGGTCGCGCACAACAGGCCGTCGCCGGGCGGCTGACCTACAGTCCGATCCCGTGGCGCGACCGGTGGACGACGGGACGACGACGGTCCGGCAGCTGCCCGTGCCCGGAGCTCCGCTGGGGGAGGTCGTCGCCGCGCTCGAGGCGCGGTATGCCCCGGAGCTGGCCGAGAAGTGGGACGCCGTCGGCCTGGTCTGCGGCGACCGCGAGGAGACCGTGCGGTCGGTGCTCTTCGCCGTCGACCCGACCGCGGCCGTGGTCGACGAGGCGATCGCCACCGGCGTGGACCTCGTCGTCACCCACCACCCGCTGCTGCTGACGCCGGTGCACGGCGTCCCGGCCGACGACCCCAAGGGCCGGCTCGTGCACCGGCTCATCCGCGCCGGCATCGGGCTGTTCGTGGCGCACACCAACGCCGACCGCGCCGCCGAGCACGGGGTGAACGACGCGCTGGCGGCGACGCTCGGCCTGGCCGACACCCTCCCGCTGGACCCGGTGGGCGCCCCGCGGACCGACACCCTCGTGGCCTTCGTGCCGGTGGCCGGCGCCGACCGGCTGGCCGACGCGCTGGCCGAGGCGGGGGCCGGGGTGATGGGTGAGTACACCCGCTGCGTCTGGCAGACGACGGGCACCGGCTCGTTCATCCCCGGCGGCGACGCGCACCCCGCGATCGGCGCCCAGGGCCGGCTGGAGCGGGTCGCCGAGGCGCGGCTGGAGATGGTGGTGCCGCGGCACCGCCGGGCCGCCGTGCTGCGGGCGCTGCAGGAGGGGCACCCCTACGAGGACCCGGGCTACGCGCTGTTCGAGAACTCGGCGACGCCGTCCCGCGCCGGGCTCGGCAGGGTGGGGGAGCTGGCCGAGCCGACGACGCTGCGCGAGTTCGCCGACCGGGTCGCCCGCGCGCTGCCGGCCACCCCGGGCGGCGTCCGCGTCGCCGGCGACCCCGACCGCGCGGTGCGCACGGTCGCCGTCTGCGGCGGCAGCGGCGGGTCGTTGCTGGAGGCCGCGACCGCTGCCGGCGCGGACGTCTTCCTGACCAGTGACCTGAAGCACCACGCGGTCTCCGAGGCGCGGGAGGTGCCCGGCCCGGCGCTGGTCGACGTCGCGCACTACGCGTCGGAGTGGCCCTGGCTGCCAGTGGCCGCCGACCTGCTGCACCGGGACCTCGACGGCCGGGTGCAGGTCGCGGTCTCCGAGCAGCGGACCGACCCGTGGACCTGGCAGGTGCCCAGTACCGGCCCGTCCGGCAGCTGACCTCCCCTCGCCGTCCCGGCGGGCGGGGCGGCGCGGGTGGTCGAGGGACCTTCGTGCCCCCCCGCCGCTGGCAGCTCATGGTGGGCCCCTGCGCGGGGGCCGACGAGCGAGGGCGTGCCGGGTAGGTTGGCCACGTGCAGGCTGACCACTTCGACCAGCAGAAGCTGCTGCGTCTCGCCGCGGAGGACGTCGCGCTCGCGCAACTGGCCCACCGCCGGCGCACCCTTCCCGAGCTCGCCGCCGTCGAAGCCGCGCTGGAGGCACAGCGGACCGCGTCCGACGACGTCGTCCGCGCCGAGACGGTGGTCCGCGACCTCGACCGCGAGCAGAAGCGGCTGGAGAGCGACGTCGACACCGTGCGCCAGCGGGCCGACCGGGACCAGCAGCGGATCGACTCCGGAGGCGCCACGCCCAAGGAGATCACCGGGCTGCAGCACGAGCTGGAGTCGCTTCAGCGGCGCCAGGGTGACCTGGAGGACCAGGTGCTCGAGCTGATGGAGCGCCGGGAGGCCGCCGACGGCGCCCTGGCCGCGGCGCAGGCGGCCGAGGCGGCTGCGCAGGCCGAGCAGGAGCGCGCCGAGCAGGCGCGGGACGCCGCGCTGGCCGAGATCGCCGAGGGCGAGCAGCAGCACACCGCCACGCGTGCGGAGATCGCCGCGACCGTCCCCGCCGACCTGCTGAAGCTCTACGACCGGGTCGCCGGGCAGACCGGCAGCACCGGTGCCGCGGAGCTCAAGGCACGCCGCTGCCAGGGCTGCCGGATCGAGTTCTACGGCGTCGAGCTCGCCGGGTACCGGGCGGCCGACCCGCACACGGTGATCCGGTGCGAGAACTGCGGCCGGGTGCTGGTCCGCACCGCCGAGTCCGGGCTGTGAGGCGTCCGAAGGCGGCGGTGTCGGCATCATCGCGGGGAGCACCGGCGACCGAGGCACGGCCCGGGACCGGAGCTGAGCGATGAGAGAGCTCATCGTCGAGGCCGACGGCGGGTCGAGGGGCAACCCGGGGCCCGCCGGCTACGGCGCCCTCGTCCGCGATGCCGCGACCGGGCGGCTGCTCGCCGAGCGGGCCGAGTCGGTCGGTCGCGCCACCAACAACGTCGCCGAGTACGGCGGTCTCGTCGCCGGGCTGCAGGCCGCCCTCGACCTCGACCCGACGGCGAGCGTGGAGGTCCGGATGGACTCCAAGCTGGTGGTGGAGCAGATGTCCGGGCGCTGGAAGATCAAGCACCCGGACATGCAGAAGCTCGCCGTCCAGGCCCGTGACATCGCCCGCCAGCTGGGCGCGGTCCGCTACACCTGGGTCCCGCGCGCGCAGAACGGCGCCGCCGACGCGCTGGCCAACAGCGCGATGGACGGCAAGCCGGTGCGCCGCGACCTCGCCGCCGAACCGGTGGTCGTCGAGGACGACGTGCAGCCCACCGAGCCCGCCCCGGTGCTCACGACAGTCACCCACCTGCTGCGGCACGGGCGCACCGAGCACACCCCGGAACGTCGTTACAGCGGCAGCAGCGACCTGCCGTTGTCGCAGGTCGGACGGGCGGACGCCGAGGCCGCGGCCCGGCACCTGGCCGGCCGGGGCATCGACGTCATCGTCAGCTCACCGCTGCAGCGCACCCGGCAGACCGCCGAGGCCGCCGCCGCGGTGCTGGGGGTCCCGGTGGAGGTCGACACCGACCTGCGCGAGCTCGACTTCGGTGCCTGGGAGGGGCTGACCGCCGACGAGGCGCGGCAGAAGAGCCCGCTGGCCTACCGCCGCTGGTCCGGCGCCACCGACGTCCGCCCACCCGGCGGGGAGTCCGTCGCCGACGTCTCCGCCCGGGTCGCCCGGGCCCGCGCCCGCATCCTGGAGCGGCACGCCGGGAAGACCGTGCTGCTGGTCAGCCACGTCACCCCCATCAAGCTGCTGCTCGCCGCGGGCCTGGGCGTGGGCGACGAGATCGTGCACCGGGTGTTCCTGGAGGCGGCGTCGCTGTCGACGGTGACCTGGTCCTCCGACGGCCGCGCGTCGGTGCGGCTGGTCAACGACACGAGCCACCTCAGCTGAGCCGGCGGGGCATCATGGTGCCCCGCACCCTCCAGCGCCACCCCAGGAGCAGCACCGTGACCGTCGCCCCCGCAGCAGCCGCGCTCGGCGAGCGCACCATGAGCCCGGCCGAGTACGAGGCGTGGGCCGCCGAGGTCCGCCGGCTGGCCGACGAGCGCGGCGCCGTCGTCCTGGCGCACAACTACCAGGTGCCCGAGATCCAGGACGTCGCCCACTTCACCGGCGACTCGCTCTACCTGTCCCGGGTCGCCGCGGAGACCGACGCCCGGGAGATCGTGTTCTGCGGCGTGCACTTCATGGCCGAGACGGCGAAGATCCTCTCCCCGGAGAAGACCGTGCTGCTGCCCGACCACGCGGCCGGCTGCTCGCTGGCCGACTCGATCACCGCCGCGCAGCTGCGCGAGTGGAAGGCCGAGCACCCGGGCGCCGTCGTCGTCAGCTACGTGAACACCACGGCGGCGGTGAAGGCCGAGACCGACATCTGCTGCACCAGCTCCAACGCCGCCGACGTCGTCCGGTCGATCCCCGCCGACACCGAGATCCTGTTCTGCCCCGACCAGTTCCTCGGCGCGCACGTCAAGCGGGTCACCGGGCGGGAGGACATCCGGATCTGGGCGGGGGAGTGCCACGTGCACGCCGGGATCAGCCCCAGCGACGTCCGCGCCCAGATCGCCGCCCACCCCGACGCGGAGGTGCTGGTGCACCCCGAGTGCGGCTGCACCACCTCCGTGCTCGACCTCGTGAGCCACGGCGACCTCCCCGCCGACCGCACGCGGGTGCTCTCCACCGGCGGCATGGTCGAGGCCGCGGTCGCCACCCGGGCGCCGCAGGTGCTGGTCGCCACGGAGCTCGGCATCCTGCACCAGCTGCGGGCGGTGAACAGCGGCACCGCGTTCATCCCCATGAACGACCAGGCGGCCTGCCGCTACATGAAGATGATCACCCCGGCGAAGCTGCTGGCCACCCTGCGCACCGGGGAGGGCGCGGTCGACGTCGACCCGGACGTCGCCGCCCGGGCCCGCCGCGCGGTGGAGGCGATGATCGCCATCGGCGAGCCCGGCCGCGGCGGCGAGTAGAAGGACCCCGCTGCCCCCCACGACACGCTCCGCGCGCCGCGGGCCCCTGCAGCGGGGCCGTTCCAACCCGTCACCTAGCCGCGCAGGAACAGGTAGATCGACACGGCCACGCCGAAGACCACGATGAGCACCCGCAACGGGGTGGTCGGGATCCGGGTGGCGACCCTCGCGCCCAGGTACCCGCCGAGCAGGCTGGCCGGCGCGCAGACGGCGACGTAGGCCCAGGCGACCGGGCCGAACAGCCCGAAGACGACGACGGTCACCGTGGCGGTCACGGTGGCGACCGCGCTCTTCATCGCGTTGGCCAGCTTGAGCCGGCCCAGGCCCAGGCCCAGGACGCCGACGAGGATCACGCCCAGGGCCCCGCCGAAGTACCCGCCGTAGACGGTGGCCAGGAACAGCGCGACGTAGACCCAGGCCGCGTCGCGGGTGCGGGTCTCGTCGGCGGCGCGCCGCACCCGGCGGGTGATCAGCGGCTGGGCCAGCAGCAGCAGGCTGGCCAGCAGCACCAGCACCGGCACGATCGTGTCGAACGCCTCGGACGGCAGCGTGAGCAGCAGGATCGAGCCGACCGTGCCGCCCAGCACCGCGACGACGGCGAAGGCGACCAGCCGGCGGCGCTGCCCGACGTACTCGCGGCGGAAGCCCAGCACACCGCCGATGTAGCCGGGCCACTGGGCGATCGAGTTGGTGACGTTGGCCGCGACCGTCCCGAGACCGAGCGCGACCAGGACGGGGAAGAGGATGAGCGACCCGCCGCCGGCGATGGAGTTGACGCCGCCGGCGAGGAGGGCGACCCCGGCGGCGATGAGCAGGTCGACGGCGGACACGAGCGGCGAGCCTACTGTCGTCCCGTGCGGGAGCAGACGCGTGCGCTGGCGATGGCGGCCGGGATGACCGGCACCGGGGTGTTCCACCTGGTCCGGCCGCAGGTCTACGACTGGATGATCCCGCCGGAGCTGGGGCCGGCCCGGCCGTGGGTGATCGGCAGCGGGCTGGCCGAGCTGGCCACCGCTGCGCTGCTCGCGGTGCCGGCGACGCGGCGGGCCGGGGGCTGGGCGGCGGCCGGGCTGCTCGTCGGTGTGCTGCCGGCGCACGCCCAGACGCTGCGGGCCACCCGGCGGCACCCGGCGAGGCTCGCGGTCGCGGTCGCGCGGATCCCGTTCCAGGTGCCGATGCTGCGGGCGGCGTTGCGGGTGGCCCGCGGACGCTGAGTCGGTCGGGCGCCCCGTCACCGGCCGCGGGATCCGTCAGCCGGACGGGCCGGTCGCACCGATGTCAGCAGCAGGCCGCACAGTGGGTGCCATGCGAAAGTGGCTGCCTCTGGTGGCGATCTGCACCGGCACGTTCATGCTGCTGGTCGACGTGACCATCGTGAACGTCGCGCTCCCCGCGATGGCGATCGACCTGGACACCTCCTTCGGTCAGCTGCAGTGGGTCGTCGACGTCTACGCCCTGGCGCTGGCCGCGCTGGTGCTCGGTGCCGGCTCGCTCGCCGACGTGTTCGGCCGCCGCAGGCTCTACCTGATCGGGCTGGTGGTCTTCGCCCTCGCCTCGTTGGCCTGCGGGCTGGCGCCGGACGCCGGGCTGCTGATCGTCGCCCGCGGTGTGCAGGGCATCGGCGGCGCGATCATGTTCGCCACCACCATCGCGTTGATCAACACCAGCTACGAGGGCCGGGACCGGGGCACCGCGTTCGGCATCTGGGGTGCGGTCGTGGGCGCCTCCGCGGCGCTCGGCCCGATCCTCGGCGGTGCGCTGACCGAGCTGTCCTGGCGGTGGATCTTCTACGTCAACCTGCCGGTCTGCGTGCTCGCCGTCTGGCTGACGCTCTCCGCGGTGCAGGAGGCCCGGCAGCCCGGCGCCCCGCGGCCCGATGTCCCGGGCATCGCGCTGTTCACCCTGGGTGCCGCCGGCGTCGTCTTCGGGCTGGTCCGCGCCGCGGCCGACGGCTGGGGCACGCCCGTCGCGTGGGGGCCGATCGTCGCCGGTCTGCTCGTGGTGGCCGGCTGGGTGGCGCTGGAGCTGCGCCGCCCGGCCCCGATGCTCGATGTCCGGCTGTTCCGGTCCCGCTCGTTCACCGGCATCATGATCGGCGCGATGGTGCTCAACGGCGCCGCGTTCGCCGCGCTCGTCTACACCTCGCTGTGGCTGCAGTCGGTCGGCGGGCTGTCGCCGCTGCAGGCCGGGTGCGTGTTCATCCCGCTCTCGGCGCTCAGCTTCGGCGTGGCGGCCGGAGCCGGCCGGTACCTGCAGACGAAGCCCCCGCGCTGGGTCCTCGGCGGCGGGCTGCTGCTGGTCGGCGCCGGGTCGCTGCTGATGGCGCTGGTCGACGGCGACTCGACCTGGCGGCTGCTGGTCGCCGGGCTCGCCGTGCTCGGCGCGGGCGTCGGCATGGCCAACCCGACGCTGGCCTCGGCCGCGCTGGCCGCCGTCCCCCGGGAGCGCAGCGGGATGGCCTCCGGGGCCGTCAACACCTCCCGTCAGCTGGGGTTCGCCCTCGGTGTCGCGCTGCTCGGCAGCGTCTTCGCGGCGCGGGCGACCGCCCGGCTGCGCGACGCCGGGGTCCCCGACCCGGCCGGCACCGCCTCGGCGCTGAGCGCCGGGCAGGCCGGGGAGCTGGTCGACAGCGCGCCTCCGGGGGCCCGGGCCGAGCTCGCCGACCTGCTGGCGACGGCGTACGCCTCCGGGCTGCGGGACGTCTTCCTCGCCTGCGGTGCAGCCGGGCTGATCGGCGGGGTGCTCGTGCTGCTGCTGGTGCGGGCGGCCGCGCCCAGCGCCGGGAACCGGCCGGCCGCGCGTCCCGAGCCTGCCGCGCAGCGCTGACCGCGGGCAGACTCCCCGGCATGACCGCACCCTTCCCCGACGACTGGCAGCGCGCCCTCGTCGTCGCCGCGCACCCCGACGACATCGAGTACGGCCCGGCCGCCGCGGTCGCGGTGTGGACCGCGGCGGGCAAGGAGGTCCGCTACCTGCTGGCCACCCGCGGGGAGGCGGGCATCGCCGGGCTCGCGCCGGCGGAGGCCGGGCCGCTGCGCGAGGAGGAGGAGCGGCGGTCCGCGGCCGTCGTCGGGGTCTCGGTGGTCGACTTCCTCGACCACGCCGACGGTGTGCTGGTGGCCGACCTGCAGCTGCGGCGGGATCTCGCCGCGGCGATCCGCCGACACCGCCCGGACCTGGTGGTGACCATGCACGGTGGGGACACCTGGACTCCGCCGGAGGTGACGCCCGGCGCGCTGAACTCGGCCGACCACCGGGCGCTGACCCGCTCGGTGCTCGACGCGGTCGCCGACGCCGGCAACGAGTGGATCTTCCCCGACCTCCCCGAGACGCCGTGGTCGGGCGTGCAGTACGTCGCGGTGCACGCGGTCGGGTACCCGCCGCCGCACGTCGTCGACGTCGCCGCGGGGGTCGAGCCCGCCGTCGCCTCGCTCATGGAACACCGCCGCTACCTCGCGGCGCTCTCCGACGATCCGGTGGAGGACCAGGCCCGCCGCCAGGTCGACATGTCGACGCTCACCGAGGACGGCGGGCGCCGGGTCGGCTTCCGGATCTTCTGGGGCTGAGCAGCGGGTAGGCTGGCCGGCACGACGGACGAGTCGGCTGGGCGGTCGCGTCGGTGGGGGAGACCCCGCCGCCGAGGAACGTCCGGGCTCCACAGGGCAGGGTGGTCGTTAACAGCGACCCGGGGTGACCCGCGGGACAGTGCCACAGAGAACAGACCGCCAGTGCGTGCACTGGTAAGGGTGAAACGGCGGTGTAAGAGACCACCGCACACCGGGTGACCGGTGTGGCTCGGTAAACCCCACCCGGAGCAAGGTCGAAAAGGGACGGCGGTCCGCCGCCGTCCTGCGCAGGCGTTCGAGGGCTGCCCGCCCGAGCCTGCGGGTGGACCGCTCGAGCCTGCCGGCAACGGCAGGCCCAGATGGATGGCCGCCCAACGGGGTGCCGTGAGGCTCCCGGGGACAGAACCCGGCGTACAGGCCGACTCGTCCGTCGCCCCGCGCTCAGTCCAGGTCGGGGGCGACCTCGGCGACGATCGCCCGGAACGTGCGGGTGTCGACCTCGTCGTCCACGGTGACCCGGACGATGTCGCTGACCTGCTGGTGGGTGGCCGGGCCGCAGGCGCTGACCCGGGCCGCGGCGATCAGCCGGAGCTGGTGCAGGCGGGCGGTCGAGGAGGCAGCCGGGGAAGGTCGGTTCTCGCGCATGGACGGACGGTAGGGCGATTGTCCACTGGTGCCGCGCGGGTCGGGCGACGTGTCGTGGGCGATCGACCCCGGGCGCCCCACGCGGCCCAGCGGCCCCGGCGCTCTCGCGCTCAGCCGGTCGCGCGTGCCCGGCAGCCCCGCGATCAGCCGGCGGCGGTGATCTCCAGGGTCTCGGCCATCCGGTCCAGGACGCCGACGTTGCGGGCGTAGTCGAACTGCGGCAGCCCGACGGTGTCGAGCACCAGCGTGCGCGGGCCGTCGTCCCCGTCGGCCAGGCCGACGACGTAGCTGGTGGAGCGGGTGCCCTCCGGCCAGAGCCCACGTCCCTGGCTCTCCCGTTCCACCCGCACCGCGGGGCGGCCGTCGACGGTGGTCTCGCGGCGCTGCAGATCCCGATCGGGGTCCGACGCGGCGATCCGGTCTGCGTCCACCGGCTCGATCGACGCGGTGATCGCGCCCGTGCGGGCGTCGGTTCCCGGGGGGACCGTGAACGCCTCCGGCGCGAAGCGGGTGCAGGCCGGCGCGGTCTCCCCGGAGTTGACCGCCCAGCCCTCGGGGTAGCTGACCGCGAAGCCGGCCGGGCTCTCGCACCGCTGGGTCAGCGGGACCGTGCCCGACCGCTGCTCCGCGAGGACGTCCACGACGATCCGCTGCGGCTCCGCCAGGAGGCCGACCGCGAACGGGCGCTGCTCGTCCAGGCCGGCGAAGAAGGTGGCCCGCCCGTCCAGCAGGGTGTCCCGGACCAGCGTGTCCAGGACGCCGGCGTCGGGGAGGCGCAGGCGCTCCGGCCCGTCCCACGGCTCCACCCCGGCCGGCGCGTCACCGGGCAGCGCGATGTTGGTCAGCGCGATGCCGAGGTGGGCCTCGCCCGGGACCTCGATCTGCTGTCCCGACCCCTGCGACCGGGGCTCGTCGGTGTACCCGGCCTCCCAGCCGGCCAGCCCCTCGCCGGCCAGCTCGAAGACGACCCGGTCGAAGGCCTCGTGCGCACCGAGCCGCACGTCGACGAGGGTCACCGGTGGTCCGGCCCCCTCCGCCGCGGAGTCGCTGGTGTCCGGGACGCCGATGGGCTGCAGGGACGGGTCGCCCGGGTCCTCCCCGGGGAGGGGGTCGCCCGTACCCGTCGCGCCGGTCGCGCCGGTCGCGCCGGTCGTGGGCTCGGCCTGGGGGTCCTCGGTGGCGGAGGAGCCGCAGCCGGCGAGGAGGAGGGTCGCGCAGGCCCCTGCGAGGAGATGGCGCATGGTGTGCCGAAGAGCCTTCCGATCTCGGGTGCAGGTCACCGGGGGAGTTGCCGCTCCGGCAGCAGCCGAACGTCGGGAGGTGCTTCTCCACGAGAGCGTCATGTGCCCGCGGCGCCGGGGGCGAGCGGACGGATCGGCCAGGATGGTGGTCGTGGGCGGGTGGTGGACGGCGCTGGTCACCGGCGTGGTGGTCGTACTGGCGAGCTGGGCGGTGCTGGTCCTGCTGGCCCGGACGCTGCCGCCGGGCACCGCGCGGGAGCTGGCCCGTTTCCTGCCGGCCTGCCTCACCACGGTCCGTGCGCTGCGCCGGCACCCCGCGGTGCCGCGACGGGCCAGGGTCGCGCTGGTCGTCGCCGGTCTGTGGGTGCTCTCGCCGGTCGACCTGATCCCGGAGTTCCTGCCGGTCATCGGCCCGCTGGACGACGTCGTCGTCGTGGCCCTGGCGTTGCGCTACGCCGCCCGCCGGGTCCCCCGGGACGTCCTGCTGGACGCCTGGCCGGGGGACCGGCGGATGATCGAGCGGCTGCTCGGCCCGGTGCGGGCCGGCTGACTCAGCCCGTCGAGCGGGGCTGGGCCGGGTTGGTCGGGTCGCCCTGCGACGGCGGGTTGATCTTCGGCCCGGTCGTCGCCTCGGACACCGGCGACCCAGCGGCCGGGGCCGGGGCGTGCTCGGGCTGCGCGCCCTCCGGGTCGCCCCCGGACGGCTGCGCGCCGGACTTCAGCTCGTCGAGCCGGTGGGTCATCGCCTGGACCACCTGCACGCGGTTGGCGTGCGACTGCTCGTAGTCGAGCACGGTCTCCAGCTGCTGGGCGTCCAGCGTGCGGATGCGGGAGGTCAGGCTGCCCACGGGCAGGTGGTCGTAGTCGGGCAGGGGCAGGGTGTCGTGTTCGGCCATGCCGGCTCCTCGGGTGCGTGGCGGCAACGTGTCCGGCTCCGCCTACCCGAGGGGCCGGGACTGACACACCGGGTGTGAGGCCCGGGGGCGTGGGTAGGCCGCGACGACGCACGTCGCGGTCCCACCGGAGCCGCGAGACGAACGATCGAAGGAGCTGCTCACCCGATGGACGTGTCCTTCCTGGAGCCGGTGTTCGCCGCCCCGGGCCCGTACGCCACCGTCTGCGTGGACGTCACCCACACGACCGAGAACGCCGATGCCGAGGTGGAGCTCCGGGTCCGCGCCGCCTGCGACGAGCTGGCCGGGCAGGGGGCGCCCGAGACGGTCGTCGAGGCCGTCCGCAGCCGCCTCCTGCAGGTCAACGAGGGTGGCCAGGTGGCCACCCTGCGCGGCCGCGCGCTGGTCGTGGCCGCCGACGGCCGGGTCGTGCTCGACCAGGTGCTCGCCGACGCACCGCGTGAGCCGCTGGCCTCCTGGTCTCCGCACCCGCCGCTGCTGCCGGTGCTGCGCCAGCTGGCTGGTCGGGTGCCGCACGTGGTCGTCGTCGCCGACCGGGTCGGTGCCGACGTCTCGGTCGCGACCCTCGCCGGGTACCCGGAGGAGGAGACGGAGGTCGAGGGCGACACCTTCCACATGCGGAAGGTCAAGGTCGGTGGCTGGGCGCACAACACCTACATGCACACCGCCGAGAACCAGTGGGAGGAGAACGCCGGGCAGGTGGCCGACGAGGTCGACACCCTGGTCAAGCAGCACAAGGCCCAGTTCGTGCTGCTCGCCGGTGACGTCCGGGCCACCCAGCTGATCGCCGACAAGGCCACCAAGGAGGTCTCCGACGTCCTGGTGAGCATGACCGAGGGCGGCCGGGCCGCCGGCGCCGACCGGGAGCCGATCGAGCGGCGCGCCGTCGAGCTCGTCGCGGAGAACGAGGCCCACGAGCAGTCCGGCGCCGTCGAGCGGGTGCAGGCGTCCAGCGCCCACGGGCTCGCGGTGACCGGGACGGCGCGGGTCGTCGAGGCGCTGCGCAAGGCCCAGGTCGAGGAGCTGGTCCTGGCCGACGACATCGCCGACGAGGGTGACCTGCTGGTCGGCCCCGACCCGCTGCAGATCGGCGTGGACGCCACGGACATGAGCGCGCTCGGGGTGAACGGTGCCGAGTCCGTGCCCGCCGACCGGGCGCTGCTGCGCGCCGCGATCGGCAGCAGCGCGCGGGTCGTCGTCGTCCCCCGGACGGCGATGCCCGGCGACATCCCGGTGGCCGCCGTCCTGCGCTACACCGACGACTCCACCGCCAGCTGAGCCCACCACCCCCACGAACGGAGCACCGATGACCGACCCCCACCAGCCCGCCACCTCACCCGGCACCGACCCGGGCGACGTCGAGCGACGGGCGCAGATCGCCCAGGTGCTCGGCAAGGACGTGTGGCCGGCCGACCGCGACACCCTGGTGGCGAAGGCGCAGGAGAACAACGCCCCCGACGGCGTCCTCTCCGCTCTGCGCCGGCTGCCGACCGGCACCGAGTTCACCAACGTCCAGGAGGTCGCCGGGGCCCTGGGCATGGGGACCGAGCAGCACCGGTTCTAGCGGCAGCACCCCGTCGTCCCCACCGTTCGCAGGCGCACGGTGGGACCCGGGACGGGGCCGCCCCATCGGATGAGAGGGAAGTCGTCGTGCCGAGCATGAAGGACCCGACGCCGGAGGCGCTGGCCAACGTCACCGACGAGAACGTGGACTCGCGGGCCGAGCTGCTGCCCGAAGAGCGGTCGGTCGGCCCGAGCGCCGATCCGGAGCTGCAAGCCGCGGTGATCCTGGCCGAGTCGGAGGAGCGAACGGTGCACGCCGACCCCGACGACGCCCAGGGTGGCCACCGGCAGAGCTCGGACACCGCCGACTGAGCACGCGCACGGCAGCGCCCCCGAGGAGCTCCTCGGGGGCGCTGCCGTGCGTCAGGCCCGCGCGGGGGCGGTGCTGTCCCGGACGACCAGCTCGGTGGCCAGCTCCAACCGGGGGCTCTCCACCGGCTCGCCGCGGACCAGCCGCAGCAGCGTGCGGGCGGCCACCATGCCCATCTCGGCCAGCGGCTGGTGCACCGTGGTCAGCGGTGGCGAGGACCACTGGGCCGCCGGCAGGTCGTCGAAGCCGACGATGCTCACGTCCTCGGGCACCCGCAGCCCTCGGCGCCGGACCGCCTCGTAGACGCCCATCGCCATCTGGTCGTTGGCCGCGAAGACCGCGGTCGGCGGCTCGGGGAGGGCCAGCAGCCGGCTCGCCGCGGCGAACCCGGACTCGTAGCCGAAGTCGCCCTCCAGCATCAGGTCGGGGTCGACGCGCAGCCCGGCTGCGGTCAGCCCCGCGCGGTACCCGCCGAGCCGCGCCCGGCTGCAGGAGAGCGACGGCGTGCCACCCACGTAGCCGATCCGGCGGTGTCCCAGGCCCAGCAGGTGCTCGGTGGCGCTGACCCCGCCGGCCCAGTTCGTCGCGCCGATGGTCGGGACGTCGAGCGCCGGCACGCCGGCGGGGTCGATCACCACGGCGGGCACGTGCAGCTCGCGGAGCTCGGACTCCAGCGCCGGGTCCAGGGCGCTGGTGACCAGCACCGCGCCGTCGCTGGCCCGGGCGCGCAGGTTGTCCAGCCACACCCGGGCGTCGCTGGCCCGGCGGTGGATCGCGCTGATCACCGTGCCCGCACCCTCGGCGTGCACGGTGCCCTCGACGCCGCGGATGATCTCCACCGCCCAGGGGCTGTCCAGGTCGCTGAACACCAGGTCGACGAGCTTGGGGGTCTCCGGGGCGCGCCCACCGCGCCGCTGGTAGCCGTGCGAGCGCAGCAGGGCCTCGACCCGCTGCCGGGTGTGCGGGGCCACGTCGGACCGGCCGTTGAGCACGCGTGAGACCGTCGGCACGGACACCCCCGCCTCGGCCGCGATGGCCGCGATGGTGACCGTGCGCGTCTGGGTCTCGGCCACGGACCCCTCCTCCTCGTCGGAGGGTCCACCCTACGGCTCGGGGACACGCCCACCAGCCCCGACCGGGTGAGACCGGGACACGCCGACCGCCTCTTGCCACGGCTCACAGCCGTCCCTAACGTGCCGCGCATCACTTCCGGAAAACTCCCGGAACTGGCAACGTCGCCGACGAGAGGTTGCGCCATGCGCCCCCAGCGGTCCCTGTCCCGAACGTTCCTCCGGTGCGCGGTGGGGGTGGGCATGCTGCCCGTCCTCCTCGGCGCAACCCTGGCCCCGGCCGCGGCCGCCCCGGCCGGGGAGCGCGGTCGAGCACCCGACCACGCCGTGGAACAACGCGTCCACAAGACCCTCGACCGGCTCGGCCTGCGCGCGGTGGCGCCCGACGACCTGGTGATCGGCACCGCGGTCGCCGGGGGCGGGCACCACCTGGAGCAGGACTACCCCGACCCGTTCACCTACGACAAGCCCTACCGCAAGGCGCTGGCGCGGGAGTTCAGCTCCCTGTCGCCGGAGAACCAGATGAAGTGGGAGTTCATCCACCCCGAGCAGGACCGGTACGAGTTCGCCGCCGCGGACGCGATCGTCGAGTTCGCCCAGCGCAACGGGCAGGCCGTGCGCGGCCACACCCTGCTGTGGCACAGCCAGAACCCGGCGTGGCTGGAGGAGGGCGACTTCACCCCCGACGAGCTGCGCGCGATCCTGAAGGACCACATCCAGACCGTGGTCGGCCGGTACGCCGGCAAGATCCAGCAGTGGGACGTCGCCAACGAGATCTTCACCGACGGGGCGAACCCCACGCTCCGTCCGGAGAACATCTGGATCAGCGAGCTCGGCCCGGGCATCATCGCCGACGCCTTCCGCTGGGCGCACGAGGCCGACCCGCAGGCGAAGCTCTTCCTCAACGACTACGCCGTTGACGACATCGGGGCCAAGAGCGACGCCTACTACTCGCTCGCCCAGGACCTGCTGGCCGAGGGCGTGCCGCTGCACGGCTTCGCGACCCAGTCGCACCTGAGCTTCGAGTACCCGTTCCCGGCGACCCTGCAGGAGAACCTGCAGCGCTTCGACGACCTCGGCCTGGAGACCGCGATCACCGAGCTCGACGTGCGCATGCCGCTGGGTGAGAACGGCCGGCCCACCTGGCAGCAGCTGGACCAGCAGGCCGACTGGTACCGCATGGCCCTGCAGGCCTGCCTGCGCGTCGAGGAGTGCAACAGCTTCACCATCTGGGGCTTCAACGACAAGTACTCGTGGGTGCCGCACTTCTTCGAGGGCACCGGCGCGGCCAACGTGATGTTCGAGGACTACACGCGCAAGCCCGCCTACTGGGCACTGGCCGTCACCCTCGCCAAGGCCCGCTGGCTGAACTGGCGGTGACCCGGGTGCCGGGCCGGCGCGCCACGCTGCCGGCCCGGCGCTGAACCGCGCCCGGTGGGGAGCCCGGTGACTGGCCGGGCTCCCCACCGGGTAGCCGTCCGGCGTCAACCGTCCCGACGACGAGGAGAACGGCCGTGCCGAAGACCACGAAGAACGGGGACGCGAAGCAGAGCGAGCTCCCCAGCACGCTGCAGCGCTCCGACGAGAAGGCGCAGCGGACCTTCGCCAAGGCGCACGACTCCGCCGCCGACGAGTACGGCGACGAGCAGCGGGCCAACCGGGTCGCGTGGGGTGCGGTGAAGCACACCCACGAGAAGGTCGGCGACCACTGGGAGCCCAAGGAGGGCGGCAAGAAGGGCCCCAGCGACGAGCAGTCGGCGAAGGGCGACGCCGGCACCGACTACGACAGCAAGGGCGGGGTCGACGCGAACGCCTCCAAGTCCCACCTCTACGACCTCGCCAAGGACGCCGACATCCCGGGCCGGTCGACGATGGACAAGGACGAGCTGGCCGACGCCCTGCAGAAGTCCAACGACCGGAAGACCGCCGAGGCGCGGGAGAAGTGACCCGGCGACACTGAGCGGGTGCACCGCGAGGAGATCAGGGCCCGCTACGAGCGGGCCAGCCAGTGGCCGCTCGTCGTCGTCGCACTGCTGTTCGTCACCGCCTACGGGTGGCGGGTGCTGCGCCCGGGGTTCCCGGACTGGGTCCAGACCACGCTGACCGTCGTCACCCTGGCGGCGTGGCCGGTGTTCGGCGCCGACTACCTGATCCGGTTGGTGCTGGCCGAGCAGCGCTGGCGGTTCGTCCGGCAGAACTGGATCGACGGCCTGGCGGTGCTGCTCCCGCTGCTGCGGCCGCTGCGCATCGTCAGCCTCGTCCGGGTCGCGCGGGTGCTCGACCGCAAGCTCACCGTCTCGCTGCACGGCCGGGTCGCCTGGTACGTCACGCTGATCGCGCTGCTGATCTCCTTCATGGCCTCCCTGGCGGTGCTCGACGCCGAGCGCGACGCTCCGGGCGCGGTGATCACCACCTACGGGGACGCGGTCTGGTGGGCGGTGGCGACCATCACCACCGTCGGCTACGGCGATCTGTACCCGGTCACCGCGGAGGGCCGGTTGGTCGCGGTGCTGCTGATGGTCGGCGGCATCGCCCTGCTCGGTGTGGTCACCGCGGCGGTCGCCTCCTGGTTCGTCGGCCGGGTGGCCGACGCCGCGCAGGCCCAGGACCACGAGGACGGCGACGCCCTGCGGGCCGAGGTCCGGGCACTGGCGGAGGAGGTGCGCGGGCTGCGCGCCCAGCTGGGTGAGGGCGAGCTCAGGGCGACGGGACCACGATGAGCTCGGTCTGCCGGCCGTCGAGGTACTCCACCCCGGCGCTCGTCAGCGCGATGCCCTGCTCCAGCCCGATCCGGACCAGCTGACCGCCCCACTCCGGCACCGGCACCCGTACGCACAGCTCCAGCGCCCAGACGGTGTCCGGGTGGACGACGGCCGCGCCGGCGCCGGGGACGCCGTCCTGCTGGTCCCACGTGCCGACCGCCGGTCCGGCGCCGTGCCCGTGCACGCCCACCGGGTGGGAGTAGACGTCGCCGTCGATGCCGGCCGCGGCGGCGGCGGCCCGGGCGGCGGCGAGCACCTGGTCGCCGGTGCACCCGGGCTGCAGCGCCGCCGTCGTCAGGTCCTGCATCCGGTTGCCCACCCGCAGCGCCGCGGCCAGGCCGGCCGGCGGTCGGGTCTCCCCGGGCCGGAGCACGTAGGCGTTGCGCTGGGTGTCGGTGGTCAGCCCGAGGCTGGAGAGGCCGACGTCGCAGTGCAGCAGGTCCCCGGGTTCGACGACGGCGTCGTACGGCACGCCGGGCAGCGCCGTGCCGTGCTCGTCGACCAGCGGGGTCCCGGCGCGTTGCAGGTCGACGGTCGGCTGGAACCACGGGTCGACGCCCAGGTCGGCGAAGCGCTGCCGGATCCACCAGGCGACGTCCAGCGCCGTCGTGCGCCCGACCTCGATCACGGCGGGGGAGAACGCCTGCCCGATCACCTCGTGCGCCAGCCGGTTCATCGCGTGCAACGCAGCGATCTCCTCCGGCAGCCGGGTCTCCAGCCAGCCCACGACCAGCCGCTCGGCGGGGACGACCCGGTCCGCGTGCGGGCCGAGCGCGTCCATCAGCAGCCGGTGTTCGGTGGCGGACAGGCCGTCGGCGTGCGCGAAGGTCGCCGACACGTCGATGCCGATGGACCGGGGTGCCGCCTGGTCGACGAACCGGCGGACCGACGCCCACTGCGACTGCTCGGCGCTGAGCCCGGGGAGCCCGTCGTCGTCCCAGGCCGGCTGGAACTGGCCGACGGGGTAGCGGGACACGGCCGCCGCGGTGACCCCGTCGTCGCTCCGGTGGAGCAGCAGGATCGTGCGCCGCCGGGCCGACAGCCAGGTCGCCGGCAGCAGGGTGGGCAGCACCGGGTCCTCGTTGTACTCCCGGCCCACGACCACCCACAGGTCGATGCCCGCGCGGTCCATCAGCACCGGCAGCAGGTCCAGCAGCCGCTGGGTGAGCCAGCGGTCGCGCACGTCGGCCTGCTCCCGCAGCGGCAGCGGCACGGTGCGGGTGGGGTCGGGGTGCGGACGTCCCGGCGTGGTCACGGTCATGGGGGCAGGAAAGCAGAACCGGCGGTGGTCCACCGCGCGGACGCCGTCAGGCCATGCCACCGGACGCCGTCAGGCCATGCCACCGGACGCCGTCAGGCCATGCCACCGGACGCCGGGTCGGGCGCCTGCGCGGACGGCGGCGGCTCCGGTGCCGGCTGGCGCGGCTCGCGGGGGAGGGGCACGAGGTGGGCGCCGGCCAGCGCCACCTGGTCCCGGCCGTTCTCCTTGGCCCGGTACATCGCCGCGTCCGCGCGGTCGACCAGCCGCCACAGCGCCTCCGCCGGGTGCTCGGTCTCGTCCGGGCCGGTCAGCGCCGCCCCGATCGAGACCGTCACCTCCCGGTCCCGCCCGGCGGGGCTGGTGGCCACCGCGGCGCGCAGGCGCTCGGCCAGGTGCCGCGCCTCGGCCGGGTCACCGGCCAGACCGATGACCACCAGCTCCTCGCCCCCGGTGCGGGCCAGCACGTCGGTCGGCCGGACGGTGCGGGCCAGGGCCGCGGCCACGCAGCGCAGCACCTCGTCGCCGACCGCGTGCCCGAACGCGTCGTTCAGCCGCTTGAAGTGGTCCAGGTCCAGGACCAGGGCCACCACCCGCTGCCCCTCCCGGCGGGCCTGGCGCCAGATCCGCGGCGCCTGCTCCACCAGGCACCGGCGGTTGGCCAGCCCGGTCAGCGGATCGGTCGAGGAGAGCGCCCGGGTGCGGGTCAGCAACCGCTCGACCCGGCGGCGCAGCAGGAACACGCCGACGGTGACGACGTCGAGCACCACCGCGTTGACCGCGACCTGGACGGCGAGGCCGGCGGCGTCGGGGTAGTGGCCCGCCAGCGCGGCGACGCAGGCCACCACCACCAGGACCAGGTGCAGGGCCAGCATCCGGGGACCGAGGAACCAGGCCGCCGCCGCGCAGCAGAACAGCAGCATCAGCGGCGGTGAGTAGAGCATCGGGTCGGTGACCGAGCGGGCCACCACGACGTAGACGACGTCCCCCACGACGACCAGCGCGGCCGTCGTCCGTGCCTCGACCTGCCGGCGCACCGCCAGCGCCGCGCCCAGGCACAGCAGCGCGACCATCGTCGCCAGGTACAGCCACCGGGTCGGCCCCTCGCGCAGCACCCCATCGATGAACAGGTTCAGCGAGCCGAGCCCGGCGCCGACGGCCAGCAGCGCGGCGAGGCACCAGGCGGCCACCCGGCCGTCGGGGGTGCGCCCGGAGCTGCCCTCGGCCCCGTCCTCCGGATGCCGGTGACGCTCCGTGGCCGACCCCCGATCGTCCGTCATGGCAGCAGGATGCACCACCGGCGGCTCCGGCAGAAGCCCTGCTGAGCTGCTCGTTCCGGTACCGCGAGGTCCGTGCGCGCCCCGCGCTCGGGGCGGCGCGCGCCCGTCCCGGGTGCGAGGCTGGGAGGGTCCGAGGAGAGAGGAGGCCGACGTGGCCACGGGTCCCTGGTTCTACTGCCTCAAGCACCACGCGGTGGAAGACCGCGACGGCTGCGCGGAGCGGCACCGGCTCGGGCCGTTCGACACCCGCGAGGAGGCCGAGCAGGCACTGGCGAAGGTCGCCGAGCGCAACGAGGCGGCCGACGCCGCCGACCGGGAGTGGGAGGAGGGGCGCCGCCGCTGAGCGGGGTCCCCGCCGGTGTTCCGGTCGGCCGGGAACGGCCGGGAAGGGCATGATCGTCGGCAGCGGGCGCGCGCCGGTGCGCGGCCGGAGCGGCAGGAGGGCTCGTGACGGACGGACGTGCGCTGGAGGACCTCGTGGTCGGCGTGCTCGGGGGCACCGGGCCGCAGGGCCGCGGGCTGGCCGTGCGTCTGGCCGCGGCCGGGCAGCGGGTGCTGCTCGGCTCCCGGGACGCCGAACGCGCCGAGCAGGTCGCCGGCGAGGTCGCCACCCGGGCCGGCGCGGCCGCCGGGGGCGTGGAGGTGTCGGTCCGCGGTGGGTCGAACACCGACGTCGCCGGTGCCGCCGACCTCGTCGTGGTCGCCGTCCCGTACGCCGGGCACGCCGACACCCTGGCCGAGCTGGCGACCCCGCTGGCCGGCAAGGTCGTCGTCGACTGCGTGGTGCCCATGGGCTGGGACGAGCTGGGCGCCTACGCGCTCGACGTCCCCGAGGGCAGCGTCTGCCAGCAGGCCGCGGTGCTGCTGCCGGACAGCTTCGTCGTGGGCGCCTTCCACCACCTCTCCGCCGTCCTGCTGGAGGACCTCTCCCGGCCCACCCTCGACGGCGACGTGATGGTCGTCGGCGACACCCGGGAGGCCACCGACGTGGTGCAGGCGCTGGCCGGGCGGCTGCCGGGCATGCGCGGGGTCTACGCCGGGCGGCTGCGCAACGCCCGGCAGGTCGAGGCGCTGACGATCAACCTGGTGTCGGTCAACCGCCGGTACAAGGCGCACGCCGGCGTCCGGATCACCGACGTGTAGTCCAACCGCGCGAACAGCGTGCGCTGGGTGCGAGGTCCGACGGGCAGAGCCGGCAGTTCGCGCACGCCGTCGCCGCGGCTACTCGAAGCTGTGCTCGGCGGTGGGGAAGGCGCCGGTGCGGACCTCGGCGGCGTACTCCCGGGCCGCGCGCAGCAGCTCGGCGCGCAGGTCCGCGTACTTCTTCACGAACCGTGGCACCCGGCCACCGGTGAGCCCGGCCATGTCCGGCCACACCAGCACCTGGGCGTCGCAGTCCGGGCCGGCGCCGATGCCGATGGTGGGGATCGCCAGTTCCGCGGTCACCTGACCGGCGATCGCCGCGGGCACCATCTCCAGGACGACGGCGAAGGCGCCGGCCTCCTGCACCGCCCGGGCGTCGGCGAGCAGCTGCTCCGCGCCGGCGCCGCGCCCCTGCACGCGGAAACCGCCGAGGGCGTGCTCGCTCTGCGGGGTGAAGCCGATGTGCGCCATCACCGGGATGCCGGCCTCGTGCAGCAGCCGGATCTGCGGGGCCACCCGGACCCCGCCCTCGAGCTTGACCGCCTGCGCGCCGCCCTCCTTCATCATCCGGACGGCGGTCTCGTAGGCCTGCTGGGGCCCCGACTCGTAGCTGCCGAACGGAAGGTCGGCGACGACCAGCGCCCGCGTCGTGGACCGGGTGACGGCCTTGGTCAGCAGCAGGACGTCCTCGACCGTCACCGGCACGGTGCTGGTGTGCCCGAGCACGACGTTGCCGGCGGAGTCGCCCACGAGCAGCACCGGGATGCCGGCCTCCTCGAAGACCGCGGCGCTGACCGTGTCGTAGGCGGTGAGCATGGCCCACTTCTCGCCCCGCTCCTTGGCCTGCTGCAGGTGGTGCACGCGCACCCGGGCGGTCGACGTGCCGCCATAGAGCACCGACTCGGTCATGACGCTCCTCCACGGACGCCGGCGGCGGGGCCGCGGCGCGAACGGTTCCGGCGCCCCCGGCAGGGTGGCGCCCGAGGAGATCTTCGTCCTCCCGCCCGCCGTCGTGCACGGACCCCCGGTGCCGACCGCGCCACGGGGCGCCGATCTGGTCTCCGACCCCGCGTCCCACTCGTGCCGGCCCCTCGCAGGGGGCAGGCTGGGGGCCGCGTAACACGACCGTCACGACCGGAGGCCAGCATGGCGAACATGGACCGCCAGCAGGAGTTCGTCCTGCGCACCCTGGAGGAGCGCGACATCCGCTTCGTGCGGCTGTGGTTCACCGACGTCTCCGGCTACCTCAAGGCCGTCGCCGTCGCCCCGGCCGAGATCGAGGCGGCGTTCGCGGAGGGCATCGGCTTCGACGGCTCGGCGATCGAGGGCTTCGCCCGGGTCTACGAGTCCGACATGCTCGCCAAGCCCGACCCGGGCACCTTCCAGGTGATGCCGGCGGCCAAGGGCCAGGCCAGCGACACCGCCCGGATGTTCTGCGACATCACGCTGCCCGACGGGTCGCCGGCCTGGGCCGACCCGCGGCACGTGCTGCGCCGCACCCTGGCCAAGGCCGCCGACATGGGGTTCACCTTCTACACCCACCCCGAGGTCGAGTTCTTCCTCCTCAAGGACCTGCCCAGCGACGGCACCCCGCCGCAGCCGGCCGACACCGGGGGCTACTTCGACCTGTCCACGCACAACGTCGCCCACGACTTCCGCCGGGAGGCGGTCTTCGCGCTGGAGGCGATGGGCATCTCGGTGGAGTTCAGCCACCACGAGGTCGCGCCGGGCCAGCAGGAGATCGACCTGCGGTACGCCGACGCGCTGTCCATGGCCGACAACATCATGACGCTGCGGCACGTCGTCCGTGAGGTCGCGCTCGGCCAGCAGGTGCACGCCACGTTCATGCCCAAGCCGTTCACCGAGCTGGCCGGCTCGGCGATGCACACGCACCTGTCGCTCTTCGAGGGCGACCGCAACGCCTTCCACGACCCGGCGGACCCGATGCGGCTGTCGACGACGGCCAAGCAGTTCATCGCCGGGCTGCTGACCCACGCCCGGGAGATGACCGCGATCACCAACCAGACGGTCAACTCCTACCGCCGGCTGCTCGCCGGCACCGAGGCGCCCACCGCCGCCACCTGGGGCCGGGCCAACCGCTCGGCGCTGGTCCGGCTGCCCTCCTACAAGCCGAACAAGGGCAACTCGGCCCGGGTCGAGGTCCGTTCCCCGGACTCCGCGTGCAACCCGTACCTGACCTTCGCGGTGCTGCTCGCCGCCGGGCTGCGCGGCATCGAGAAGGGCTACGAGCTCCCGCCCGAGGCCGAGGACGACGTCTGGTCGCTGACCGACACCGAGCGCCGCGCCGCCGGCTACCAGGACCTCCCGGTCTCCCTGGGTGAGGCGCTGACCGCGATGGAGGGCAGCGAGCTGGTCGCCGAGACCCTCGGCGAGCACGTGTTCCAGTTCTTCCTGCGCAACAAGTGGGAGGAGTTCAACGCCTACCGGCAGAACGTCACCCCCTTCGAGCTGCAGCGCTACCTGCCCGGCCTCTGACGCGCCTGGTGGGGGGGGGGGGGGGGGGGGGGGGGGGGGCGGGCGGGGGGGGGGGGGGGGGGGGGGGGGGGGGGGGGGGGGGGGGGCGGGGGGGGGGGGGGGGGGGGGGGGGGGGGGGGGGGGGGGGGGGG
>NZ_JBJGZY010000047.1:0-28219 GCF_054050755.1 Modestobacter sp. SYSU DS0511 | reverse complement strand
GGGGGGGGGGGGGGGGGGGGGGGTTGGGGGGGTGGGGGGGGGCGGGGGGGGGGGGGGGGGGGGGGGGGGGGGGGGGGGGGGGGGGGGCCCCCCCCCCCCCCCCCCCCCCGCGGCCGGGTCAGCCGCCGAGCTCGGTGAGCAGCCGCTGCATCTCGGCGATCTCGGCGTTCTGGCTGTCCCGGATGGACTGGGCCAGCGCGAGGGCCTCGGTGTTCCGGCCGTTCGCGGAGTGGTCGGAGGCCATCTCCACCGCGCCCTGGTGGTGCGCGATCATCTGCTCGAGGAACAGGCGGTCGAACTCCGGGCCGGTGGCGTCCATCAGGGCGTGCATGTCCTGCTCGGACATCATCCCGCCCTCACCGTGGTCCACGCCGCCCTCACCGTGGTCCATGCCGCCCGTGCCGTCGTCCATGTGACCGCCGTCGGCATCCCAGTTCTGCAGCCAACCGGTCAGCGTCTCGATCTCGGGGTCCTGCGCGGCCCGGATGCGGGCGGCCAGGTCGAGCACGCGCGGGTCGGCGGCGCGCCCTTCGACCAGCTCGGCCATGGCGATCGCCTGCCGATGGTGGGGAACCATGCCCTGGGCGAAGGCGACGTCGGCGTCGTTGGACTCGGCCTGCTCGGCCGAGGAGCTGCTGTCGTTCATCATCGAGCCGTGCCCGCCGGCGGCGTCGGTGTCGTCGCCAGCGCAGCCGGCGAGGACGAGTGCGCCGGCGAGCAGGGCGGCGGTGAGGCCGGTCAGGCGTGCGGTGGTGCGGGTCATGGTGGGTCTCTCCTGAAGCTGCCGAAGTGGGCCGGTGGACGTGCGCGTACACCGCCGCCGGGCCAGCACGGTCGCTGAGGGCGGGGCGGTGGAGGCGGTCGGCCTAGATCCGCAGCAGGCAGAGGGCGTGCAGGTCCGGCGGGCGCAGTGGTGCCAGGCCCGCGGAAGCGTGCATGCGCAGCCGCGCCCACGCCGCCGGTAGCAGCGTCATCAGGCGGGGCAGCAGCAGGGCGAGCAGCACCGCCAGCCCAGCGGCGAGCACCGCCAGGCACAGCGCCCACAGGTGCCCGACCGCTCCGGCCGGCGCGCTGCCGTGGTCGGCGGCGAGCAGGCCGGCCACCGGGGTGGCGGCGACCATCGCGGCGGAGAGGTGGGCACTGCCGTGCTCACCGTCGTGGACACTGCTGTGCGCCTGGGGGGCGAGGCTCACCGCGCCGGTGTGCAGGCCGCCCTCGAGCAGCCCGGTGGGGGCTGCGGCGACCGCGGCGGTGCCGTGACCGGCTTGGTGCTCGGTGCCGGCGGCGGTGCACTGCAGTCCGTGCATCGCGAAGACGGCGGCCAGCAGCAGCAGCGCTGTCCATCCTCGTGCCGCCATGCCCACCCCCTTTCTCGGCTAGGCTACGACGCCCGCAGTCGCCGGCCGCCGGGACAGGCTCATGAGCAGCGCACCGACCTCCATCGGCAGGACCGAGCCTCGGTGGCGGCATCGTCACCGGCACTGTGCGGCGCGGCCTTCCGGCGGAGCGCGTCGGTGCCCGGGTGGGGGCCCGGATGGCGGCGACGCGGGCGGCGGTGCCGCGAGCGGTGTCCAGCCCAGCAGGCATGGACGCACTGGTGCCGAGAGATCCGGCGCTGTCAGTCGCCCCGGAGGTCGGATGCCCGCCTGTGGATGCCGGCCGGTCTCCGCCGACTGCGGACGGTGGCCGGTGTGGCCTGCCGTCCGCGGTGCGGGACTGGGTCCCGGCCTGCTGGAGGGACTGGGGGATCCCCCAGTCCGTGGTGGGCAAGGGGGGAGTTGACGGTGCGTCACTGGGCGATTCCCCATCACCGACGCTCCCGGCCGTCGAAGCAGGCGTCGTCGCACCCTGTCGACCGTCTTCCTCCGTCCCCCTCCCCGGCGTCTTGGTGATCATGCTCGCGAGGCTACGTCCGCTTTCGGACAGTGCGCGATCGGCCGGATGCAGCACGAGTCCGGGACCCGGTCTCACCCCGCAGAGGTGGACTGGCCAGACCATGCCTGGGAAGTGAACTGGCCTTTCACTACTACTGCTACCCTTTCAGTAGTGAACGGACGGTTCACAACGGGAGGATGATCATGTTTGCAATGCCGGCGTACACCGACGCCGACCTGGACTCCGCCGGGATCGCATCCCGCGACGAGGACGCGACCCGACAGGAGAAGCTGATCGTCGAGGCATTCGTGCTGCTCTTCACCGTGGCTGGTGATCGCTTGCGGGTGCAGTTGCTGCAGGCACTGCTCGGCCGACCGGCTGCGGCCGCTCTGCTGGACCGGCTGCATGCCGTCGGCGTCGGCGTCGACGCCCTCGTCGCCGCGGTGCCGCCGGTCACCCCGTGCCCGGACCTCGTCGTGGGCTTCTTGGCCGACGACGGCCAGGCCGGACTGGTGCTCGAGATCTTGGTCGTGGCCGAGGCGAAGGCCGGCGCCGCCGACCAGGCCGGACTGCTGCCCGCCGGGCTGAACCCGAAGGAGTTCGGTGCGTGGCCGGTCACCTGGCGGACCGCCTCCGGCAGGTCGCGCCGCGGCTTCCGGTGTGAACAGCAGGACCTCTATCGCCGTGGCGCGGCTGCTGTGTGGGTGCCCGGGAACCGAGCCCGGTTGGCGATGCGGCTGCCGGCCGACGGCATCGAAGCGGTGGCCTGGGTCGTGGTCTCGGAGAAGCGGCGCTCATGGGTTGCGGAGGGATGGTTCGGCCGCGGGTGGGGTGCGGTGACCTGGCTGGCGGCACATCTGGTGTTCGGCCGCGGTGCAAGCGAGGACGGAGGTGTCCGGTCTGCGGCCGGCGCCTACCTGCGTGCTCTTGCAGCGCCCCGCGGACGGCGACCGTACGTGGTGCCGGGGGTGCGCGGCGGCCGGTATGCCGCCCTGTCGCGAGCCGCGGTGCGGGCGTGGAACGCCGCCCTGCCGACCGCTGCGGCTGGCTCATTGCCGATGGTGGAACACGCCGACCGGCGCACTCGACTGCGCTTGTCGGCGACTGGCGGCTGGTCCGTCGAGCTCGACGGGGTGGCGCTGACCGGTCCGAGTACGCCCGGTGCCGCGAGCAGGGATCCACGCATCGCCGAGGAGTTCGCCGCCTGGCGGTCCGAGCTAGAGGCGGCGTTCGAGTACTGGACGGGGTCGGAGTGCGGCCGGTGCAGCACGGCGGCCGGGGTCACTGTGACCGCCGACCGGTGCGGCTGCAGCGACACCGCGGGCACGCGCTGGCCAGGGGCCGCCGTGGTCAGCGCTCGATGAGCGGGACGCGCCCGGAGCCGGGAAGTGGGGACCCCCCTGATGTCGCGCTGGCGGGCCTGACCGAGGTGTCCCGCCGACTCGACCTGTCCCCACGGCATGCCCAGGAAGTCATGACCGCCCGGGTGCTCGGCCCGCTGTTCGGCGCCCCTGGTGGCCGGTACGTGCGCGCCGACGCGCTCGCCGAGATCGCCGCCCGGCCGGTCCTCGACCGTCCGCCGCTCCCGCCCGGCCTGGTGCTGCGGGTCGGGCTCGCCGAACCGGACCTGCCGCGGCGACCGTGGAAGGGGTGGCGGTCGGACCTGGACGATCCCCGCGCCGGCGTCCTCGGCTTCTGGCAGCTGGCCGACGAAACCTGCGGGCTGATCGTTGACCAGCGCCTGCCGATCGTCGTCGCGTTCCGCACGATCGTCGTGGACACCTTCGGCGCCGTCGGGTGGCGGCGCACGGAAGACGGCGTGGTCTTCGACCCGGTCGAGATGTCGAACTCCCCGTACGCCGGGGTCCGAGTCCGCTCCGGTCGCGGCGGCGCCACGCGCTTCTACCCGCCCCGCTGAGCCGAGTGTCGCCGCCCGTCCTCGCGGGTTCCCGAGAACGACACTTCTCCGGCCGTCCAGGGGACGACACTGCCTGGGCGAGCAGTCCAGCCGACGACGCTCGGCGTCCGACGAACGACCCCCTTCGCACCGTCAACCCGCGGCCACTGTCGCTGCTTGAGGGTGTCCGCCACCTGCGCCAGCGCCCGCATGAGCGGGGCGTAGTCCATCTCACCGAGGACGCGCGGTGCCAGGACCAGGACGATCACCATGGCCGCGCTCGGCGTCAGGGCAGCAGCAGCATGGAACTCCGCTCTGGTCCACCAGGGCGAGTCCGCCAGCGCACGGTGAGACCGCTTCGCGCAGGCGCGCTCATCCGCCGTGACACCCCGACCGGCAGCTTTCCGCCCGCGGGCAGTTCATCGGCGGCCGCGTGACCGCCTACGACACGCATCGCTTCGGGGACTTGGACGCGGACGTCGTAGGCGGTGCCCTCGCCGGTGTTCACCAGGTGCGCCGTCGCGCCACCGACCCGATCGAGCGCCCACCGGACCGCTCGCTCCTCAGCCTCCTCGCGGGCTCGTTCCTCCTCCCGCTCCGCGACATCGGCAGAACGCTCGGCGGCGTCGGCGGAGCGTCGTGCCTCGGCAGCGGCCGTCTCGGCGGCCAGGGTGGATCTCCGGCTGTAGACGAACGCGAGGAAGGACAGCACGAGCGCCACCACGGCGGTCACGGCGACGGTGCCGTCGGCGAGCGTCATGCGGGTCAGGGAACCAGAGCCCGAGCAATCCGGTCGTGGAAGCGCCGAAGTGGCGTCGTGAGGGGAGGTCGGCGACGCCCCGTCGGCCGCCAGTCCTGGCGTTGGGCGGCCAGCATCAGGCGCCGGGGTCCGCGTCCTCCTCGTCCATCGTCTCGTCACCGACGGGCACGCCCGCCTCGAGCGCCGCCTCAAGCTGTTCGCCGGCGGCGGCCAGCCAGCCCACGATGTGCTCCCGGACGTCGTCCCCGACCTGCCCCTCGGGCAGCGGGACGGCCACCGCGATCCAGTTGTCGGCCTCGATGAGCTGTTCAGCGAAGACACGGCGCGCGGCCGGTGCCCCACTCGCCCAGAACGTCAGCCACAGCGGTGACCGCCCGTGCCGCGCCCACAGCTCCAGATGCACCCGAAGGGTCACCACTACGCCGCCCAGCCGCATCTGCTTGCCGAATGAGAGCGGTCCGCCGCGCGTGATGGTGGCGCGTCGCCCGGTTGTCGTCGCGACGTTGGTACTGAGCAGCCGTTCGTGGACAGACTCGACCATCGAAGCCAGCCGCAAGATGCGTCGCGGACCGTCCTGGTCGGTGAGCTGCTCGGCGGTCCATGGGACGAAGCTGCCATGATCGACTTGCCGCACCAGGTCCAGCAGCTGGCGGGCGTCCTCCGCGACGTCCTGCTTCGCCATCCCGGCCAGCCGCCCCAGCAGCTCGTCCCAGCTCGTCACCGCCACCGCCATCCCGTCGACGGTCTGCGCCGACCACCACCCGTCGCTGGACCGCGGCCCGGTGAGGCCGTAGCGCCGCACGAGCTCATCCATCAAGGTCGCGACGCGCCGGGGCGGGACGACAAACACCAGCGCGCCGATGTGCGGGTCCTCCGGAGCGTGTTCGGCGTGCTGTCGACGCATGCGCTCGAGGTAGCCGCCACGGGCCTGGGCGTCGGTCAGGCCCGCCCAGAACTTGCCCTCGATGTGGAGCAGCTCCCGGTGGTCGTCGCGACCGATGATGTCGGGCCGGCCATCAGCGTCTCCGGCCTGTGTCGTGTACCGCAGGCGCGCAGGCACGTTCGGCGCGACCGCGCGGACTACGGCGGTCACCGACATGGCGGCGGCCGGGTCGCTGAGGATCAGCCCGAGCGCCTCCGTGGCCGCGAGCTCGGTACTCAGCTTGTCGATCTTCGTGGCGAGTCTGGAGAGCAGGGACACGGTCGCAGTGTTCGCGATGGGCTTTCCCACCCCCCTGCCGGGTTCCCCGCGGTACCTGTCGAAGGTCGAGGTCAGCGAGTCGCTGACCCAGCATGCCGACCTCTGACTAGGTGTGTCCGCTTTGGTGCGCGGCGAGCACTCGTCGGTCCTGGCGAAGCTCCACCCAGAAGACCCGCAGGCTTCTACGCAGAGGGCGGAGAGGTCGTGGAGAAGAGGCTGGCTCCCTCTCGCAGTCCACGGATGAAGCCGGCGACCGCCGCTCGTTCGCGGGCGGGCATCGCCTCGACCGACGAGAGGATCCACGCGACGTCGGGAGACATGGCCCCGGCGTCGGGCCGCTCCGCCGGCTCGGCCAGAACAGGTCGAGCCACGGGTTCCGGGCATGCGAACGTGGCCATCAGCTCGTGGGACGCGTTCGAGCCGTCGCTCTCCGGAACTTCTGCCCGCAGTTCGATGATGACCGCTGCCAAGCGCGGGTCGACAGGGTCGTAGAGGCCAAGCTCGCGCCTGTAGTGAACCTGCCAGGAGTCGCCCAGCAGGCGCTTCAGGATCTCGCAGATCGCCTCGGCGAGCGTGAACAACTTCGGTGAGGGCTCGTACCAGTCCTCGTTCGGATTCCGCTTCTTCTCTGCGGCGGCCTGGGCCTGGACATGGCGGATCTCGGCCTCGCGGCTTGTCTCCAGCTCACCCCACCATCGCGCGACCGTGCGCTCTTCGGCACGACTCTCGACCGCCACCATCCCCTGCATCGCCCACCAGAGCTCGAGCAGCGTGTCCTCGTCGAGTTCCAGGGCGGCGGCATAGCCCCGGACCATCGCCTCGGTCTTGGGTGGACGGTTTCCGCTTTCGGCCATCGACACGGCCGCCACCGAGAGCTTTGGGTCGAAGGAGCCGGCAACATCGGCCTGGTTCTGCGACGAACGCTTGCGCACTGCCTGCAGCACGCGCCCGAAGGCCACCGCCGAGCTGGATCCAGACTTCACTTCACAGACTCCTCGTGATCCATGTAAAGTCCGGTTTCACAACACAGGAAGTCTGTGAAAACCTACCATGACGCATCCTCTCGACCTCGAGTTCGACGCCGTCACGCCCAAGCGAGAAGGAAGCTGCACATGAACCGCCAGTTCATCATCCACCGCCTCGAGAACCTGCGAGTCATCGCCGACACTGCCGAGCAGATGGCCCCAGACGTCCGTCGGCTGGCGGCAGCGATCACTGAGATGATCGATCACCTCAAGGTCGTCTACGCGTGCCTTCAGCCGTCGAGCGGCTCAAGGTGACGCTGGCCGACCCCGCCGAGGTCCTCACCTGTCTCACGGGGCAAGAGCCCCCGCACCGGTGAGTGCCAGGAGCTCGTCCGAGTGACCGAGCTGGCCCCATGCTGCACGCTCGGCTCTGCGGCGAGATCAGCCAGACGATCATGTCCGGGTGTTGGGCATGTTGCGGTGCGGCCCGAAGTAGCCCACGTGGACCTTCCCCGTCTCCCGGGACGGGTGGAAGTAGATGCGCGGGGCGAGATCTCCCCCGCCCTCGGCGACCTTGACGTGGGCGGGCATGTAGATCCGCCCGCTGGGGTCCACGTCCGTGCTCACCGGTAGCACTCGCCGGCGGCGGAACTTCTCGTTGTTCTCCACGCTCTCGCTCTCCGTCATGGACAGCTTCTTCGGCGTCGCACGCCACGCGAGCGGGTGACCGGAGTTCTCGCACCACGTCCAGAACGAGCCGGGATCGTTGCCGGCCGCGAGCTCGGCGCCGTACGCGTGCAGCGCGCGGAGCGCCTCCCAGGAGGTCTGGCCCCACGGGCCCGACTCGAGGGCCGCGTCGAGGGCCTCGAGATCCACGAGAGCCTCGTCCGGGAGCGCCAGGTGGTCCGCGAGGTGCTCCTGAGCGAGCAGCGCGGCCAACGTCGGCGTCGCCGCGGTGGCCGGCACGACCTGGGCGCCCGGCTCCGTCTGCCAGTAGCTCCCGTGGGCATCCTGGGGAACCAGGGACTCGACGTACCGCAGCCGGCTCAGGGTCGACTCGAGGTCGGAGGTGAGCCGTGCCCGGTCCTCCAGCGCGGTCTGGTAGTCGGCGAGCAGGTCGGCGTAGGTGTTCTCCTGCTCAGCGATCGCCGTCCGCTGCCGGGCCGTCTCCTCGTCCGCGACTGCCAGGAGCTCGAGCAGCTCGGCTGCGTCCCTGCGCTGGGCGCTGCCGAGGAGCTGCCGGGCGGCGGCGTAGCTGCCGGGCTCCCTGCGTGCGGCCGCGGCGGGGGCAAGCGCGCGCGTCACCACGGTCGCTGCCGTGTCGCGGTAGCGCAGGTAGCGCTCCGCGGTCACGTACCGGTGCCGCCAGCCATCCCGCGCGGCTGCCGGGTCCACGTCCGGCAGGTACATGCGGAGGGCCCCACCCCACACGCTGTGCTGGCGCCCGAGGATTGCGGCCAGGTGAGCGGAGGCCGTCGGGTCGACGACGGCGGTCGCGGCGATGCCCGCCGTTCGGACGGCGACCTGGGCGACAGCGGCATCGAAGAACGACGGCCCGCCAGGCGGTCGCGTCGTGGCGGGGTCGTCCGAGAAGACGACGATAGGAAGGTCCCGGTCTCCGTGGGACAGGAGCTCGGCGAGAGCCTCCGCCCCCTCCTCGCCCTCAAAGCGCGAGGGCGTGCTCTGCAGGACCACGCACCGTCGCCGCGGGTTCACGCCGCTGTCGAGGAGGGTCCGTACCAGGACGGGCGCGGCGATCACCGTGCCGGTCATGGACTCCGATGAGACCGCCTCCACGTCGACCCAGAGCCAGCCGGAGCCCTCCCCCAGCTCGGAGTTCTCAGGCGCGGTGCAGGACCAGGTGCGCAAGGTGGTGGTCCACCGCGACCCGTCGGGACGGTGCTCGACGAGCGCTGCGCTGGTTGCCTGGCGGACCGAGCCGCTGCCCTGCTGCTCGCCGCGGCGAACCACCACCTCGGCGGGATGGGCAGACTCGATCCAGCTGCCATCGGCGTTCCGGGACCGGGTCACCGTGGTGCCCTCGGCCCGGCCACCCTCCGGCACGGGCAGGCCGCCACCGGACTTGCGCGCCACCCAGGCCTGGAAGGCGGCCAGGGCCTCTCGCGGGAGGTCGTCACGGTCGTCATTCCAGATCGCGCGGTACAGCAGGGACATGCCAGGTCCTTCCCATCGGGGGATCCATCGGGACCGTAGAGGTCCGTTTCCGAGCGGGCGCGGTCCCGCAGTGCGTGTTCACCAGAAGCCTGGAGCCGACTGCTGGCGCGGACCCGGCCGCGAGGTCGCGACCGGGCCGGCCATCATCAAGTGGTGCTGCGGGAGCGCAGCAGCCGGCTGATGAGTGGCTGCGTCCATGCGCGGCCGGTGCGGGTCCGGCTCCCGAGCGCGTTGAGGACGTAGGCGACCTCCCGCTGCGGGAGCCGGCGGCTGAGCCACGCCGCGTACTCCCGGAGCTGCTGCTCCTGGGCGGGCCAGGGAGCGGCAGAGTCCGGCCTGCGCGGGACCGGGGTCCCCCGCGACCGGGCGGCCGCCTCCAGTCGCTCCGCCAGCCCCAGCGCCGGGTCCACGGGGGCGCGGGCCGGTGCCCCGCCGTCGCCCGACCCGAGCAGCTCGGTGAGCAGGTCGTCGAGGTCCGGGAGGCACGCGGACGCCGCCGCCGCGACGTCGAGCTGGTGCGCGGCGTCCAGCAGGCGCCGCAGGGCGAAGTCGACCTCGTCGGTCACCTCGTCCCACAAGTAGGGGCGCCTTCCGAGGACGAGCGGAAGGCCGTGCCAGTGCAGGACGGCGGCCAGGAGCCGGAGCGCCTGCTCGCCGGGGACGTCGACGGGGAAGGGGATGAACAGGGCCGCTCCGGTGCGGAGGCAGTCGCCGACGGCGGCGACGAGCCCCGGCGCGTCCGCGAGCTGGTCGAAGGCCCCGGTGCCGTCGGGGTCGCTGCGCCACGCCGTGATGTTCAGGCCGGCCCCGCGGGCCAGGTCTCTCGCTGCGTCGGCGTGCAACTCCACGGTCTCGCGGTCGCCGTACGCGATCGCCGGGTGAGCGGTCTGGGTCATGGTGGCCTCCTAGCGCTGGCGGGGCCGCCCCACGGCCGGCCCCGCCAGCGAATGAGTCAGGCGGCGGCGCCGCGCTGGGCAGCCGGGTCGCACGCGCCGCGGAGCGCCACCCGGGCGAGGGCGAGGGCCCGAGCCAGCGCCTCGTGCGCCCCCTCGATCCCGGTGACGACCTTCGCCGCGCCGGCCTTGACCCCCATCGCCGCCTTCAAGACCTCGCTCAGGGCGCCGAGCAGCTGCTCCGCCTCGGCGATCCGGGCGTCGGCCGCGGCGAGGTCGACGCCGTCGCGGTCACGCACGGCGTCGCGCTGCACGCGCAGCGAGAGCAGCACGGCGGCGGCGCGCAGCAGCGCGTGACTGCCCTCGGGGTCGTGGGCCACGACGACGCGGTTGGGGGCCACCGCAGCGATCGCCGCACGCCCCGGGACGAGGTCGATCGACGGGACCACGCCGATGGACGCGTCCGCCTCGCGGTTCCTCTCCGCCTCGGTCAGGTACGGGTTCCACTTCCGCGGGGCGCCCGTCGTGGTCATCTCGATCGCGATCCGGACCCCGCCACCCCCGTCGAGGGAGGGGAGCTCCAGGATCCCGTCGCCCTTGCGGCACGCGCGCAGCGCGCCGACCGTGTCCCCGGTCGCCTCGTAGCTGCCCCCGAGGCCGGCCGCGATCTCCTCCATCGCCGACCCCACGGCATCCTCGAAAGTCCTGCCCTTCCCCGGCGACAGGGCCTGCACCGCGGCCACGGCGACAGCCGTCTGCGCGGCAGCCGTGGCCGCGCCCACCGTCTCCCGGACCTGGTCGATCCGCGCGGTGACCTCGGCGTGCTGCCGGTCCTGCCGCTCGGCGAGCCGGTGCTCCAGCCGGGCCAGCGGGCTGGTCGGGTTGCCGACGTCGAGGGTGCTGCTGACCGCGCCGAGCGTCTCGGTGAAGGTCCGCTGCAGCCGGGTCGTGCTCTCGGCCATCTGGTTCGCCACCAGATCACGGACGGCCCGCGCGACGGGGGTGTCATCGCCTCCGAGCAGGCGAGACAGCTCCGCCCGCAGCTGCGCGGTCGCGGCACCGACCGTGCCGGCCATGTCCTCGTTGACCTGCTTGCGCGCCGCCGCGAGCGTCTCCTGAGTGGCTCTCGCGGCCTCCCGGGCCGCCCTCGCAGTCGCCTCGCTCGCCTCCGCGGTCGCCCGCGTGACGTCGGCCGTGAGGGCCTCGCTCGCCTTCTGCGCCCGGTCGGTCATCTGGATGACGGTGCCCGCGAGGGAGGAGACGCCGGAGGCCTCCGGTCCGAGGGCCATCACCTGAGTGGCGAGGCTGAGCGCCACCCTGGCGAAGGGGGAAAGGTCCTTCCCGTCCGTCACGCTCTCCGGCGCGGCGGACCCACGCGTTCCGCCGGCCCAGCGGCTAGCCTCGGCCACCACCTGGGGGTCCGTCTCGACGAAGTGCTCGAAGACGAGCGCGCCGCCGTGGATGGTCACGCTCGGCGCGCTCGCGCCAACCTGCTGCTCGGAACCCATGCTGGGCTCCCTTCCCGGGCTTCCGCCCGATGGAGGGCCAGCCCCGCGGGTACGCTCGGTGCGCCACGCGCCGCCCGCACCCGCGGGTCCTGGCAAGGGGGGGCGCCGCTGCAACGGCGGCCCCCCCGCCTGTCTCGCCGACACCGGCGAGGCCGGGGATTGACCGGCCCAACAAGGGTTCCTCGCGGGTGCTCGCTCACACAACCGATCGGGTGTTGCCGTTGCGCAACAAGCAACACACCCCGTCTTGACCCGGCGCGGTCCGGTGATCATGCTGTGCGCCATGCCAACACGGACAGCTGCGCATGCCGCGCCCTCGCTCGGGGCGCTGCTGCGCGAGGCGCGTGTCGCTCGGGGCCTATCACTCAGGGCCGCCGCGGAGGGCACCGGGATCAGCTACAGCTCTCTTTCACGCATCGAGAGCGGCGAGCGGAGCGCCCCGCTGGAGAGCCTGCTCGAGCTCGCGCGGCGCCTGGATCTGCCACAGGGGACCGTCATGCAGGTCGCGGGCGGGCTGTCACGGGACGGCATGCAGGACCTGATCGGCAGTCACCTGCGCGGAGTCATCCGGGGCGGGCGGATCAGCCCGGAGGCGACCGCGGCGCTGCGGCGGGTTCATCTCGCCCGCCTGCTGGAGCCGCTCGGCTCCGAGCTCGTCGGCAGGCCGGTCGACGTCTGGCACCTGGCGGCGACCGTGGAGCTCCAGGCCGCCGAGGGGCCGGGCCTGCCCGGCTTCGACGCGAGCGGGAACTACCGCGTCCCGCCACAGGCCAACCCGAACGAGCGAGTCACCCAGCGGGCGTGGCTCGCGCACGGGATCGGGCACGCCATGCTTGCCAAGGAGGACGGCGTGCCGCCTGCGTGCGACCCCCGCTCCACGGCGCTCGAGGTGGAGCGGGAGGCCACGCGGCTCGCCATGCTCATCCTGCTCCCCCCCGCGCTGCTCAGGGCCAGGCTGCGCGAGAGCCCGCTCGGCCCGCTGACCGAAGGTGAGGACATCGCGGCCGTGATCGAGGAGATCGCATCCGACTTCGACGCGCCCGCGACCTTTGCGGCGACCCGACTGGCGGACGAGGGCGCCCTCGCGGCACTGCCGGTGATGGCGCGATGACCGGCAGCAGCGACGTGGACTTCAACCCAGAACTCCCCAGCCCTTTGCAGGCTCTCCGCAACCTTCGCGCTGACGCTCGAGACGCGGTCGTCGCGGTCGGCGCGCAGACGGGCGCCCAGGCCGCGGCCTACGTCCGCAGCGCGCTCGACGAGGCGATCACCTTGCTGGCGAGGGCTGATCCGCTGCCTCATGCCATCTTCGTCACGGGCTCCGCCGGCGGTGGCAAGAGCGGCGCCGCCGAGTACCAGCAGCGCGAGAACCCGGGCCTCTTCTTCGACATCGTCGAGGACGCGACGCACTCCGACGGGCCGAGCCGTGACCAGGCCGCCACGCTCGCCGAACGGCTGGCGCCCCTGGCGGACGGGAACGATCTACGCCCGGACCAGCCCATCCTGGTGGCGGCGAACATCGGCATGATCGTGCAGCTAGCAGCGCTCTGGAGGGAGCGCGGATACGGCTTCGATGCGCTGATCAGCCAGCTCTTCTCGAGCCTCGGGCTCCCGGGAGCGCCTAGCGTTCCGGACGGCGCCGTCCCCCTCGACGTTCGCGTGCTGAACCTCGACGACCGCCCGACCTCCGGTCCAGGCGGGCTCCTGCCGAGCATGCTGCCCCTCCTGCAGCCGGCCCCTTCCGGCACTGTCTTCAACGACGCGCGCTGCGGCACGTGTTTGGCGATCGAGTACTGCCCGGCGCGCGCGAACGCGGCCCTCCTCGCCGGGCTGGCCGCGGACCTGGTCGACGACCTCGCCGCGCGTGCCGCCATCGAGCGAGGGCGCCAGGACACCCCCCGCGCCCTGTGGGACTTCCTGTCTCGCGTCGCGCTGCCCGAGAGCCACTACGGCACCGAGGGCGATCCCTGCCTGGCGAGCCAGCGAGCTCACCGCGAGGACGACAAGCACTGGGTCGCGACCGGCCTCCTCCCGGTGACCCTCTTCGCCGCCCGCGCTGACCGCGGGTCCGCGCAGGAAGACCTCGGTGCCCGGATCGGCCGGCTGGATCCTGCCCGCGCGCCGACAGCGGATGCGTACGAGGCGTTCGCCGGCGCCGGCCTGCTGCCCGCCGATGATGCCGCGCCCTTGCGAGAGCTGATCGAGGCCGCGCGCGAGCACGGGTCCGAGGAGCCAGCCCTCGCCACCGCCGAGGCTGCCCTCGCGGAAGGGGCACGAGATGGAGCGGATGATCTGAGCTGGAGGGCCACGGCAGCCAGGCTCAGGCTCGGCGTCTCGGCGCTGCTCGGGCGGCTGACCCGCCAGGAAGCCGCCGGGGAGGACGCCTTCCTGGCCGCCCTCGAGGTCTACGAGCGCTGGCAACGCCTGGAGGCTGCCGGCGAGGACACCATCCCGCTGGTGGACGAGATGGAGGAGCGGCTCGGCAGCCTCGTCGACGAGCTGGGCAAGGGCCTGGCGAGGCTGTTCGGCGAGACCCTCGACGGCAGGACGTTTCTGCCGGTGCAGAACTACGACCCGCGAGAGCCGAGCCGGGCCTTCGTGCAGTTCGACCTCGCCATCGCCACCGCCCCCCCAGCGCTCGACCGGCCAACGGCGGCCAACCCCGAGGGCACAGCGCTCATCGGCTACCGCCCGCTGGCCGTCTCCCTCGACCTGGACGCCGGGATCCGCGTCAGCATCGACCTGCCGACGTACCGGCTGCTCGCGGATGCGCGCCGCGGGCTTGCTGGCGGCAGCGGTGATCCGGAGCGGACCTTCGCGCTGCGCCGAGCGGCGGAGGCGATCGCACGCGCCGCCGCCGAGACCGAGGACGTGACCATGCTCGTGACCGATCCCTCCAGCGGCCGCCGCTACCAGGTGACGTCCCAGAAGGGCCTTGCCGGCCGCGTCAACCTCCGAGCCAGGGCGGTGAACGAGTGACCGGAGATCTCCAGGCCGTCATCCGGGAGATGGCCAGGGCCCGCGGCGCGATCGTGGAGGTGACCGGCAACCGCGTCGCCGCCACGGTGCGCGGCCGGACCGTGACCCTGGATCTGCCCGCCGACGCCGCGGCCGTGGACGCCCTGGCCGACCTGCCTAGCGCCTTCCCCTCCCGCGCGGCGCGCGGCGACATCCGGGAGAAGACGCTGTACAACGTCGTCCAGGACATGGTCGAGGTCGAGAGCGGGTCCCGCCTGCCCGACGCGGAGTTCCGCTCGGCACTACCGGATCAGCTGCACGCGGACGCATCCTCCCGGCGAGTACTCGCCTCGGTGATGCAGCGGCAGTACTGGTTCCACCCTCGCGCGACCCGCAGGTCGGCACCGGCCACGTTCCTCACCCCGTTCCACGCCGACCTGCCCGGGGCGTACGACTACCCCGGCCGCTACAAGTCGTTCCGCGGCAGCCTCCTGCTGTTCTTGTGCTTCGACGGCGGTGACTTCGACCTCTCCCTCGCCGCCGACGTGCTGGACTTCATGAGGAGCGACGACGGGCTCAACCCGCTCGACCGCGAGGTGCTGCGGGCCGCGCGGGCGGTAGCGGCGCGGGACGGCCGGAAGCTGGTCCACGATCCAGAACGCCTGCTCGCGCTGGATGCCGGCCTGCGTCCCGACTCGCAGATCCGGGCGCGTCTCAGCCGGGGGGCATTCGACCAGAGCGCGCTCGACCTGATCCGGCGGGACCTCGGGACCGTGATGACCCTCCAGCTGCCCAGGCACGACAAGGTGGCCGCCCTGGTGCTCGCTCTTAGCCTGCACGTCGCCCTGTACTACTACCGGATCGCGTTCGCGCTGGGCGAGGGCCTCGAGGGAGCCGCGGTCGCGCTGGACCGCGGTGATCTTGGCCCGCGGCCGGCGTTCGGTGAGGCTGTGCGGTTCCGCGTCGGGAGCGGCGGGGACCGGCCCGTGAGCGGCAACGATCCATGCGCGCGAGCCTGGTGGCACCTGGATGAGCAGCACCTCCTCGCGCTGCCGGCGAGCATGGTGAGCGCCAACGTGCTGCACGCCGTGACGAGAGCCGTCCTCGGGCCCGCAGCCCCGCAGCTGCCCGACCCGTACGACTGCGCCACCGCCCTGCGGGCCGATCCGGTGGCCCTGCAGCTGGCCGAGCTGCTGTGCGCGTCCGCGGCCGCCGGCCTTGCCCACGTCACCGGCGGCCCGCTCGAGGCTCACGACCCGGGCGCCGGCGGCTACGCCCTGCGCGCCGCTGCGCTGGGGACGTTCCGAGGGCGCGGGGGTGCCCTCAAGCAACGCGGTCGGGACGTGGTCAACACGATGGTCGGCGGCTTCGGCGGCAACCTGAAGCGGAACCGTGGCCGGGTCCGGTTCTTCGAGCTGGACGAGCAGGTCCTCTTCCTCCTGGTGAAGCTGGTCCTCGACGGCGCAGGGGTCGAGCAGATGGCGTTGCAGACCGCCTTCCTGCCCGCCCTCCAGGCCTACGGGCTCGCCCCGCAGGACGCGGCGGAGGAGGAGCTCCTCGCGGACGCTCTCCAGCGGCTGGGGCTGCTCGACCGGTACAGCGATGCTGGGGAGGCGACCTATGTCCGCCATGTCTCCTGACGGGACGGGCTCGGCCTTCGCCGCGACCACCGCCGGCGCGCTCCTCAACGAGCTGACCGAGCCGAGGTGGGCCGGCCGCAGGCTCCTGCTGCGCGGGCTCCACGGGCTCGCCCCGGCCGCCCTCTTCGAGGCCCTGCTCGCCGGGGCCACGACCCGCCAGGTGGAGGTGTACCCGGAGGGCACGTCGCGCCCCTCGACCACCCTGACCGCGGTCCTGCCCGGGGGCGTCGAGGGCAACGAGGTGATCCCGTTCCTGGTGGAGGAGCGCGGAGCGACGCCCAACAGCGGCACCGGGGGCTTCGCTGCGAGCCTCCGGACACACTTCCTCGAGGGGACCAGCCGCCCCCGGATCCTCCTCATCCTGGCGGCGAAGCCACAGGAGACGATCGCGTCGACCACCGAAGATGCGGCCGCACTGCCCGCGCTGGCCTTCGACAGGCTGTGCAAGGAGTCCGTCCTGCCGCCCGCGGGCGGCCCCCAGCCCTCCCCGCTCGTCCGCAGCGTGGTTGACCACCACGTCACGCTGCTCCAGGCCTCTGCCTCGACGTCCTGGCGGGAGGCCGAGCGCCTGCGTGACTGGGTCGGCGCTCACGGGAACGACCCCGACACTGCGCTCGGCGCGGCACTGCATGAGCTACGCACCTACATCTCGGACCCGGACCTGCGGGCCGCCTCCGCAGCCCGCCGTCTCGCGAAGGCGGCATCCTGGAGGGCAGACCTCGAGCAGTGGATCAGCTCTCCCGGCGTGGACCTCGCGCGCAGGCTCGCCGCCAAGCGGGTGTCGCAGTCCGGAGTCGACGCCGTGCTCGCCGCGCGCTCCGTGCGTGGCCTGGACTGGGCTCGCTTTTCGCTCCAGGACCTGCAGTCCCGGGGTTCTCGGACCGAGCTGGACCTCGATCCCGTGAACCCCGTCTCCGGCGCGACCATCGCCCTCATCAACGGTGACTCGGTCGCCCTGTGGCTCCCTGCGCGGGGGGGCACCATCCAGTTCAAGCTGACCCGAGCCCTCGAGCGCGGGGAGCAAGCACGTCTCCGGTGGCGCTCGGAGCCCGCGGCGAACCTCCCCGGGCGAGGGACGACGGTCACCGCCAGCGTCGCCTCGCCGTCTCCCGGGGAGTGGCGGTTCGGCTGGCTCGAACTGCTCGAGGGAGGAGCCACGACGGCGCGGTACGCGATTGCAGCCGCCTTCCGGGACGGCGACGTGGTCGCCTTCGAGGACTCCATCGAGGTCGATGCGGACCTGGGGGGTTTCACGTGCGCCGAGACGCCCCGCCTCGCGGCGTGGAGCCGCGACGGGCGAAAGCTCGGCAACGCGGTGCTCGACGCGGAGCCCGACGCGACTGAGGACGTTGCCCGGGTCCACCAGGTGACCGGGACGATCGACGGGATCCAGGTCGGCCCTGTCCCCGTCGTTCCTTCCCGCTCCGGCGGCGAGGAGGACGGCGAGGAGAGCGCGCCGCCGGACTCCGGAAGCGGCTCCGACGAGGACCCGGGGGCGGCCGGAGCCGACGAGGATGAGGGACCTGACCAGTCAGGTGAGGGCGGTGAGCAGCCGGACGACGATCTGCTGGGCGGAGCGGCTTCCGGTCGCGGGGAGCTGCCCGCGCGGGATCCGAAGCAGCCCACGCTTGCCCATGCGATGCTCGCTTTCGGGCAGCCGCGGTGGCCCGACACCCCCTCGGCGCCGTCCGGGGAGGAAGCCGTCTCCGCGCGTTTCGGGGCGGTGGAGCTTGAGGTTCGGCCACAAGTCGATGGCGTGGCCCTCCTGCCGGTGGAGAGGGCCATCCTCGAGCATCCCGAGTGGTGCATGTTCACGGTGGAGGGCGACAGCTGCTCCCTGCTGCGCGCGTTTCCCCGCCCGGAACCGGGCTGGTCCCGCGAGCTCGAGGCCTTCCTCGATGCGCGTGCCCGGTTCTTCGCGGAGGCTCTGAGGATCGGCAGCGCGTACGCGCTCGATCCTCGCTCCGAGGTCGCCACCGACTACACCGCTTCGTACCGAGCCCTCCTGCAGGCCCTGCCGCGGGAAGCCACGTCACGAACCGAGTACGACGACCTGCTCCTGGTCGACCGGGTCGAGGTCCGAGGCAATCCTGACCTGCTGATCGCGCCGACGTCCCCGCTGACCGTGGCCTGGCACGCGGCACTTGCCCGGAGGTTCCAGGCGCTCGCCGAGGCGGGCGCGGGAGCCGACCGGGCGGACGTGACCGCGTTCACCCCGCAGTTCCTCCTCCCGCTCCTGCTCAGCGAGGGGGACTGGTACGAGGCGCAACCGGCGGGCACCGCTCTTCTCTGGCGGCGGTACGCGCCGCTTGCCACCGCCAGCCCCGGGGCCCTGGAGCGCAACGCGGCGTTCATTGCGAGCCGAATCGCCTTCTTCCTCAGCGTCCATCCCGCACTCGACACGCCAGAGACCACTCTCGCCGTCACCTTCGCGGAGCCGGGGGACGGCGAGTCGGCTATCGGCGCGCTGCGGCACTTCTACCGTCCGGACCGCTCCCGGTCGGAGTACCGGAGGCCCCGGATCCGCGCGGCCATCACCGGCGCCGGGCGCCCCGCCCGCCAGGCCATCAACGAGCTGCTGTCAGGCGCCGCCGATAACGACCTTGACCGGATCGTGCGGACCCGATCCGACCTCAGCATCACCGACGACCTGGCGCCGCCCGCGTTCAGCAGCATCGCCTTTCTCTTCCGGAGCCCGGGCAGTCGCGGCGTCCGACCGGTGCGACTGGACCAGCGAGCCTCGACTAGCTACGCGCGCGGCCTGGCGGCGGCGCCCGGCAGGGTCCTGGTTCCCGATGCGGACTACGTCTTCGCGACCGGGACCTTCTGCGATGCACCGGGCCACGACGCCACCGACCTCGAGGCGATCCAGTACCGCAGCCTCGAGCTCGTCGGGGGGCAGGGAGGGGAGCGCCTGGAGCCCGGCTGGACCCGGATGGTCACGGCTACAGCTGCCGAGTCGGACCTGGCCAGCTGGTACGACCGCTCCGGCTGGGTGGTGCACCTGGACCGGCTCGTGGGACTCGAGGCCCTGGCGAACGGCCAGTCGCACCGCACGGTGCTCGAGTACGAGGAGGGCGCCGACCCGGCGACCTTCGGCTACGACGGGATCACCGGGACGCGGCACGTCGACCCGTACCTGGCAGCCCTCCGCCGCGCGCTGGCGGGCGTCGCCTCGCCCAGCAGGGAGCAGGCACGCGAACTCATGCGGGTGCTCGAGTCCGTTTCTGGACGCTGGGCGTTGCAGATCGTCCAGCGGCCCCTCGAGAAGGTCCTCGAGCGCGCCGGCACTGCTTGCTCGGTCCGGTACCTCCAGGAGGTCGAGCAGTCCCTCGTCTCCTCCGGCGGCGGGTTCTCCGCCCTCGTCGCGCTGGAAGAGATCGTTCCGGGCTTCCCCGAGTCCGGGATCCCCCGGCGCCTGCTATCCTCGCGGAAGGGCCGCGGGGCCATGTGCGACGACCTGCTCCTCCTGGCAGTCACCCCCCGGGACGGCCAGCCTCCCCTGATCCAGGCGACGGTCATCGAGGTCAAGTTCTGGGCAGCAGCGGGCGCCGACTACTCCGATGCCGCGGACCAGGTCGAGGACACGATCGGCTGGCTCCGCTCGCGGTTCGGCTCTCCCGGTGCCCTCGCCGATCTCCGGGGCCGTGACCTGGCGGAGCTCATCCGGTCCGCGCGAGCGCGGAACGGCACGTTCGGGCCCGCCCCGGCGCTGCCTGCCGGCGCCGAGCAACTGCTCCAGAGGATCTCCTCCGGCGAGTACGAGCTCCAGTTCGGTCACTGGCGCCGGGATGCCTACCGCCGGGGGCTCATCGTCGCCGTGGAGAACGGCCAGGCGGGTGCGATGCAACTCTCCCAGCTCAACGGGGTGGAGGGACCGATCGACCTGGTCACGCTACGGAGCGGCTTTGCCGTACCGGCGCTGGAGATGCAGTCGCTTGGCGCGCCCCCAGGGTGGGCGCGGCTGTCGATGCGGCCGCCAGCGGCAGAGCCGGGGAGCGGCGGTGGCGCGCCGGGCCCGGCCGCGGGACCGCCGGAACCCGGCAAGGGCAGCACGACGTCCCCGGACCGGGACGGCCCCCGGGGAGCCAGCGTGACCGGGCAGCCGTCCGCCGCTCCGGGGGTCCCAGCCACCGAAGGTGAAGGCGTCACCGACGAGTTGCTCCGTGACGCCCGCCGACTCGGCGAGGCGTTCGCGAAGTACGGGCTCACGGTGGAGCCCTTCGAGCCCTCGCTGGCGCAGGTCGGCCCGAGCGTCATCAGGTTCCGCACGCGGGCCGTCGGCAGGCTCTCGATCACCGACGTTGAGCGCCGCAGCCGGGACATCAGCCGCGAGGTCGGCGCCTCCGGAGAGGTGGGCATCGGGGACGAGCCCGGGTTCATCACGGTGGATGTGCCGCGCACCGAGCGGCAGCCGGTCCCGCTGCCCGTAGCGCTGCAGGCCCTGGACACGCACCAGGGCAAGCCCGGCGCGCTCTCCTTCGTGGCCGGCCTCGCGCCGAGCGGCGACGTGCGGATTGCAGACCTGTCACGGCTGCCGCACCTGCTCGTGGCCGGCGCGACCGGCTCGGGCAAGAGCGTCTTCCTCCGGGGCCTCCTGGTGGAACTCCTGCGTGCCCGCACTCCCGAGCAGCTGGAACTGGTGATCATCGACCCGAAGCGCCTGGACTTCTCGGCCTTCACGCGCGCCCCGCATCTCCGCGGGGGCACGATCATCAGTGACCCCCAGGAGGCTCTGCAGAGCCTCGACGCCACGCTCGCCGCCGAGCTCGAGCGGCGCCAGCCCATCCTGGAGGAGGCCGGGGTCAGCTCAGCGGCCGAGTTCTACGAGGTCGGTGGTGCCCTCGAGGACCTCCCGCAGCTGGTCATCCTCGTCGACGAGTTCGCCGACCTCGTCCTGGCCGGTCACGACCGCCGGGCGTTCAGCGAGATGGTGCAGCGCTACGCCCAGCTCACGCGGGCGTATGGCATCTTCCTCGTTCTCGCCACGCAGCGGCCCAGCGTCGACGTGGTCACGGGCAGCATCAAGGCCAACCTCACCGCCCGTATGGCCTTCTCGCTGCCCAGCTCCCGTGACTCCATGACCATCCTCGACCGTGGCGGCGCGGAGGATCTCCTCGGTGATGGCGACCTCCTCTTCTACCGCAACGGGAAGATCGAGCGCCTTCAAGCGCCCCTCACGACGATCGCTGACGTGCGGGCCACCCTGGGGCTGAGCAGGTGAATGCCGGCTAGGTCACCCCCGACACGGTTCGCGTCACGACGAGGAACGCACGTCCCTGTCGTACCGGACTGCGAGGATGGAGCCGCGATGCCGAACATGACCCTGCCGCCCCTCGATGACCGCCCGCTCACGGAAGCTGAGACGGCGGCCGTCATCGACCGGGTGGATGAGCTGCTGCACGTCTCCTACCGGGAGCGCGACCTCGGCAACTTCGCCGACCCGCTGCAGGAGGTCGTCTACATCCTGCTGAGCCAGCAGACCAGGGAGGTGGTCTACCAGCGCGTCCACGCCGAGCTGTCGGCGCGATGGCCCACCTGGCAGGAACTGCTGGCCGCACCGGTCGAGGAGGTTCGCGAGGTCGTCCGCCCCGCCGGCTTCCCTGCGCGGGCTGGGCAGCTGCAGGAACTCCTCGCGATGGTCGCCGCGGAGTGCGACAGGCGCGGGCGGCCGGGCGAGATCACCCTGGACTGGCTGCACGACATGTCCGATGAGGACGCCGAGAGCTTCCTGCTGACGCTTCCCCGCATCGGGCCGAAGTCGGCTCGATGCGTCCTCCACTACGCGCTGGACCGGCAGTCCTTCGCCGTCGACACGCACGTGCGGCGCATCCTCGACCGGCTCGGGATCGTCCGGGACACCGGCGGCAAGGTGAAGCACGCGGACTACGAGGCGATCGTGCCGCCACGACTGCGCCAGCAGTTGCACGTCAACCTCGTGCACCACGGCCGGAAGGTGTGCACGACACAGCGGCCGAAGTGCGGCGACTGCCCCCTCATCAGCTTCTGCCCCACCGGGCGGTCGGCTGAGCCCGCGCCGGATGCGCGGCCGGTGGCAGTCGAGGCCTTCGCCGGGGGCGGCGGGATGGGCGCCGGGTTCGCGGCAGCCGGATACCGGATCGCGCTGGCCATCGAGATGGACCGGCACGCTGCCCAGACCTACCGGGCCAACCACCCCGGAACCGTCGTCCTCGAGGCAGACGCCACCACCGTGACCGTGGACGCCATCCGCCGGCTGGCTCCTGCGGCAATGGCGCCGACCGTGATCGCTGCCGGGCCGCCGTGCCAGGGCTACAGCACCGCGGGGGCCCGCGACCCTGGCGACATGAAGAACGTGCTGTACCGCGAGGTCATCCGGCTCGCTCGAGCGCTGGAGCCGCGGTTCGTGGTGATCGAGAACGTCCCCGGCATGCGGAAGGTCGGCGGCGTGGTCGGCTTCGTCCAGGCCGTTCTCGGCGAGCTCGACGACGCCGGCTACGAGGCCGAGGAGTACCTGCTCCGCGCCTGCGACTTCGGCGTCCCGCAGCTGCGCCGCCGGATCCTCTACCTGGCCCAGCGGCGCGAGATGGGCGAGGCGCCCCCGGCTCCGACGGCCTCGCACTGCCCCGGCAGGTACTGCCCCGAGGGGTGCGGGGACCAGCCCGGCTCCCGCTGCGGCCGGAAGCTGGTGACCGAGACCGTCATCGAGGCGCTGAGTGGCCTCCCTGTCCTCGGGGCCGGGGAAGTGGCCGAGTACCGGCTGGTCGACGGCCACCTGCTGCTCAACGGCAGCACCATGAAGCACAAGCCGGAAGTGATCGACAAGATCTCGAAGATCGAGCCGGGCAAGGGACCCATCTCGTACAGGCGCCTGCACCGGGACCTGGCACGGACCATCGTCGCCGGGCACCGGGCCCTGCCGGTGCACCCGGTGGAGCATCGAACCCTCTCCGTTCGCGAGGCGGCCCGCATCCAGGGCTTCGACGACGCCCACGTGTTCTGTGGCCCCCGCGGACTGCAGCCGCTGCAAGTCGCGAACGCGGTGCCGCCGGCACTGGCGGAGGCCGTCGCCGCCTCCCTGCTGGAGCTGATGCGGGCGACGCTCCAGCCGGATGTCGACCCGTACACCGAGGCGGGGACGGAGCACCCGCAGCTCCAGCTAGTCCATGCCGTCCCGCAGCCGACCCCAGCCAGGCTCTCGGCGAGCGCCCTGGAAGTGCTGGAGGCGCCCGCCTGACGCCGCGCGGGCCCGTGGCTTGGCGGGCTCGCGCAGGGGCCTCGCCGACCCGGTGGCGATGAGTACGGGGCTCCTTCGCGGGTGACCTCCGACGGAGGCTGGGGAGTGCCACGGTGAGGATGATGGGCACCTCTGTCGCGCCGCCCACATCCACCAACACGGCAACAGGGAGCCCCAACATGGACTACTCGGCCTACCTGCGAGAGGTAGATCGCGCGGCGGAGGCCACGGGTGGGACCGTGGTGTCCCTCGCCGGTGGCTACTTCGGCGTGGAGCTGATGGCGGACGGCACCCGCGTCATCCTCGCCCTCGACCTGGACTCCGATCAGGGATGGGTCACCTGGGCTGAGGACCGCGACGGCGAGCGCTGCTGCGACTCGGCGGAGGAAGTGCTGGGCGCCTGCCCGCTCAGCGAGCTGAGGCACGCGGCTCTCGCTGCCGTGGCTCGTCACGTGCACGCCTGACCGCAGCGGCTCCCTTCCACGCATGGCCCGCCCCGTCGCTATGCGGAAGTTGCAGGACCCGCTACCGCTCCGCGCGGGTGCCGCTGGTGGCGGGCGCGCCGGCGCGCACGGTCGCCGGGAGACCGTGGTCGACAAGCTCGGCGAGCCTCCCAGCAGCTAGTTGAGGAAGTTGCGAGGGTCGGCAGGGTCAACCGGACCAGTCCTGTTCAAGTTCGTGAAGCCGATTGCGCTCAAGTCGGTCGCCGTCACGGTGCGGGTCGTCCTGATCCCCACCCTGGAGGCTTCCGATGTCCCGCAAGAGCAAGAGGAGCAAGACGCCCGGCGCCGGTGTGCGCGACCTGAAGCGGTGGCTGCGCGGTCGGGCCGAGCTGGCCGCGGCGGCCGGCCGTCCGATCAAGGACATCCGGTGCATCCGGACGTCAAGTTCGAACGTGACGCAGTGGGAGGCGAGCGCGAGGACGTCGTTCGCAGCGCTGGACCTGCTGCAGGACGCAGACGTGATCCTCGCCCAGTCCTACGGGATGGAGCTGGTCCGGCGTGACGCGGCGGGCAAGGCCAAGCGCGCCGAGCTGGGCGAGGCCGTGTTCGAGCTGATGATGTGCCACGCGCCCGGTGGGGTGGGATCCAGCAACATCGGGATGTTGCTGCACGTCGGACAGACGCTGTTCGTCTACCTGCTGACCTCGGCTCGCGCGGACAACCTGGTGGCGGAGAACGACGACCGGCGCGGAAACGCGGCCACCGAGGTCCTCTCCGAGGTCGTTCGGCAGGCCTTTCAGGTTGGGCGCCAGTACGACTCGACCTACCGGCCGCATGTACACGCCCGCGAGCACGACCGGATCGTCCGCGATGAGCGGCACGGCACCGCGCTGAAGGAGACGTTCACCACCTGCTACGTCATCGCCTTCATCCCACACAGGGTCGATCTGCGCGAGCGTGGGGAGGCCCAGAACTTCAGCTTCGGCACGCTGATGTCGGCGACGGCGGTGGAGGGCCTGGTGCTCGGCATGAACCGCGCCGAGGTCGTGATGCAGGCCAACGGCGGCTACTACTCCTGGGTCGCCCAGGTGCCGTTCACCCACCAGGCGGCGCAGACCCTGGAGATCGACCCGCAGTCCGGAGCCACCTTCGCCAGCACGAACAAGCACCGGCTCGCCGTGGTCACGGACGTCGACGCCGCCCGCGTCCTGCTGCGGGCTCTGGTCGACGCGCTGCTGAAGGACCGCATCGACCACCGGGGGATCAAGACACAGCTGCCCGACTGGACGAAGGTGGCCGGCATGCCGGAGGTGCTGGCACTGCCGTCGCGGAGGGCCTACGACCTCACGCGCGGGATCACCCTCGGGCGGAAGCCGCTGACCGGACGGGTGAAATCCCTCAAGTCGCTGTTCCACCGGCGGTGGATCGAGGCCTGGCGCACCGGGTGGCTGACCGTCGACGTGCCGATCAAGACCGAGCTGAAGCTCGACCTCGGTGACGAGGTCAAGATCGTCACGAAGGGTAAGAAGCGCTACTACCGCTGCCGGGTGGCCATGCCGCTGCCCGACGGTGGATGGGGCATCACCGACGGGGAGTGGGAGGAGCTGCTCCGCCGCCGGTACCCGGAAAAGGACCGGACCCCGACCAGCGACTGCCACCCGCTGGCCGGAGTCTGCTGGGACGAGCCGGACGGCGACCGTGAGTACCGCCTGGCCACCCGGAACCGGTACGTCCTGCAGAGCCGCCAGCTGTCCGGGACCACCTCCGAGCGCGGCGACCGGGTCGGCTGGGACGACGGCCCCAAGCCCCAGCACGACGCGACGATCACCTCGCACGTGCTGCACACCAGCGTCGCCGCGGCCGGCCGGGAGGCCCTGCTGGGCCTGGATGCGCCGCTGAGCCCGATGGTCCTGCGGCACGCGGCCTCTGTTCAGCCGGCGGAGCGGGGGGCGTTCGACGCCGCCACGCGGGAGAGTCTGGCGGAGGCCCTGGTGGACGCGCAGGGCACGGAGGTGGTGGCGACCTCCGACCAGCAGAAGGCCCGCGGGCGGCTGGCGCGGGCGGAGCGGAGCGGCGACCCCGCGGCGGTGGCGGAGGCCCGGCACAAGGTGGCCGTCGCTCAGGACGCCCTCACGCGCGCGGAGGAGGACGTCCGGCAGGCACAGAGGGAGCTGGACGACTACGACACGAGCACGCCGAGCACGCCCGCCGCGGCGGCCGAGGAGCTCGTCGACCTGCTGACCGCGACCCCGGAGTTCGTCGTGGCCGCGCTGGAGAAGTGCCCCGGCGTGGGGCCGCTGTGGCTGCACACCACCTGCAGCACGCTGTTCACCGACTGGCGCTTCCAGGTCGTCCGCAGCACAGGCCGCCGCGACCGGGTCGTCTGGGAGTGCGTCATGGTGCTCGAGCTTGAGGACAGCGACGACACGGTGCTGCTCCCGCTGTCTGGCGAGGTCGACAGCACCTCCAACCTCAACGGCTCCGCCGCGGCCACCACCGTCGAGGACTGGACCTGGCGATTCTTTTACCGCGGCGAGTCGTTCGCCGAGATCGGCGCAGCCGCCCGCATCGACGGCAGCGGCAAGAAGAACTCGTGGCTGTACAAGTCGCTGGGCGACTGGCTCAAGCCCGCCGTCCCCGACCTGACCCTGCGCACCGCCGCACTGCACTGCCCCATCCCGACGGTCCGGCGCATCCTGTGGGCGATGGTCACCGGCGACGTCACCGCGCTCGCCGGCATCGACACCGGCTTCATCACCCACATCGAGGGCGTCTACGGTTCCCCTGCCTGGCTGCCGAAGTGGTCCTGGTGCCGGGACACGCACACCGATGGCCGCCGGATCGCCGCCGCGTTGCTGTCCGCCACCGACGGCCGGCTGCCGATGCACGAGCTGCTCGGGGCGGTCCGCATCAGCTGGGACTCGGTGCTGGCCACCGCGCGGGAGAACGGCAAGACCACGACCGGCGGCGACCAGCGCGTCACGCCGGCACGTGCGGTGGCCTACTTCGACAAGAACTTCCACCGCGGAGCGCCGACCGTGCACCCGGACAGGAAGCAGCTGCTCCTGCGGCCGTGCCCGCACGACGACTGCCCGATCCGGCTGGCCGGCGGCCAGGGCTTCGCCTCCGTGGTGCTCAACGTCCCGGAGACGGAGCAGTGGCACGGCGTGCTGTGCCCGGCGTGCATGCGCGCGCCCGTGGAGAGCATGCGTGACGTCTGGTTCCCCGCCGACTACGCCCGTCCCTGGTCGGGTCGCTTCGGAGGCCGCAGCCTCACGTCCGGAGCCCGGCACCAGCAGGCATGGACGTTCGTCGACCCGGCCTACCCCGACCCGGGCCCCGGCTGCCCCCTGCCCGACACCGGGGCCGCGCCGCGTCCCGCGTCGCCCTCGGCCCGCGCCCGGTCGACCATGCCCGGCGTGGCGCTCCGCGACACGCCGCTCAGCGGGCGGCGGGTGCTGGCGCTGCAGCTGTCCCAGCACCAGCAGGAGGCCTTCGCGGGGCGCCTGGCCGAGCTGGGCGGCACCCCCGGAGCCCGGGTCAAGGCGTCGCTGGCCGCGGTCGTCGTCAGCTCGGCCGCGGCGACCGCCACGCCGCGGGCCACCCGGGCCTCCGCGCTCGGCGTCCCCGTCCTCACCATCGAGCAGTTCCTGAGCTGGCACCCCCAGCAGGACGGAGAGGAACCCGCCGCGGCCTGACCTCATTGCGCCAGGACCTACCTGCCCGGACCGGTCTAGCCCCAACACGGGTTCGACGGAAGGGCAGGTCCATGAGTGCAACGAGGGACGACGGGCGCGACGGTGCTCACGGGACGACGGCGTCGGCGCGGATCGCGCACTGGCGCAGCAAGACATGGGAGGAGCTTCGCGAGCTCATGATCCCCCTCGACCGCGCAGGCGCCCCTCCCGCGGCGTCCTTGACCACGCCGCCGGTGCGCGTCACCGCCATCGCCGAACCGGTCGCCTGACACACCGACGAAGCCCACCGCCCGGAGTCGCCCTTACGCGGCTCCGGGCGGTGGGCTGTCCGGCTCTCGAATGCAGCGCCCTGCCAGTGCAGCACGGTCCGGCCGCGGTCGCCCATGCGCGCCGCCCCCGCCGGCGGGTCGCCGGCCGAGCCCTCCGGGAGCTCCTCATGCTGTTCCTGCCCGACGCCCGCGGCGCCGCCGTCATGCTCTGCAACGAGGTCTGCCTGGCCGCGGCTGCGGTCACCAACCGGCTCCCGGCCATCCAGCCCCAGGAGTACGACGCCGCTGAGGTCTGCGCGACGTGCTTCCACTGCGAGCTGACGATCCCCGGCCTCCGATGCCCGTGCGCGGCTCTGGAGCTGAGCTGCAGCAGGCCGAGCTGGCTGCTCACGACCGAGCCGCACGCCGCTCTCGAGGTGATCGCCCAGGTCTGCGGGCCGACGCTGCTCGGGGACGACGACTGGGACTACCTGCAGCAGTGCTCCGAGGAGGTGCCGATCGGCGGCCTGGTCGGGCTGCTCTGGACGCGCGAGAAGCACCGGGGCGGACGGCGGTGAATCGCCACTTGTCCCCGGCCGCGCCGCTCCGACGGTATCCGCCGGTGGACGAACGCCACCCCCGTGGGGGGGGGGGGGGGGGGGGGGGGGGGGGGGGGGGGGGGGGGGGGGGGGGGGGGGGGGGGGGGGGGGGGGGGGGGGGGGGGGGGGGGGGGGGGGGGGGG